>NZ_JBXWSH010000006.1:0-214569 GCF_059613325.1 Ruegeria sp. BHSA191 | reverse complement strand
AACAAATCCTCAAGATGCCCCAGTCTCTCCTGAGCGTCACAACCGTCTTTCCAGTCCGTCAGGCCGCCTCTCCAGCCCGTCACCAACGCCTCACCAGCGCCGGTGAAGGGGGTTCTAAGATTATCCAACCAAAGCCGCAAGGGGAAAATTCAACAATCCCTCAAAAAAGTTTCTTCCAAAGATTTCCGATTATATTTCAATACTTTAACTACAAACCCCCGACCGTTCTGACCACCACACGCTCGCTGGTTCGCTCCGGACAGGACCCGCAAACCCGCAGTCCACAGGTTTACCCACAGACTCGGGCGCGAGTCAGGCGGAATCGGAGCTGCTTCGCGCGAACGGATAGCGTGGCACTGGCAGCCGCGACAGCAGAAGGAGGCAGATGACCAGCAGATAAAGCAAAGGCTCGATCTGGAATCCCTTGGCCACCATCACATAGTGCAGACCGGCCAGAACAGCCGCCGGATAGACAAGACGATGCAGCTGGCGCCAGGCGGCTCCGAGACGGCGCACCGAGGCGTTGTTCGATGTCAGGCCCAACGGCAGCAACAACACGAAGGCCGTCATGCCGATCGTGATATATGGCCGTTTCAGGATATCCGCCCAGATCTGCGCGGGCACCTGCACGTCCAGCACCAGCCAGACCAGCAGATGAAAGCTCGCATAACAGACGGTCAGAACGCCGATCGCCCGCCGGAACTTCATCAGGTTCAGCCCGACCAGACGTCGCAGCGGCGACACTGCCAGTCCCAGGATCAGCAACTGAAGGGCCAGCTCGCCATATTCATGTTCCAGCGCCTCGATCGGCTCGACGCCCAGTCCACCGGTCAAACCCAAATAGAATAGCCACGGCGCCGGCAGCAGGCCCAGCAGGTAAACCGCCCAGACCGGAACGCGCCTCAGGAACTGGTTCAGCTTGCTCATGGCTTTAATAATACTCGGACAGATCCATTCCGTCATACAGGCTTGCGACGTCAGACTCGTAGCCATTGAACATCAGCGTTGGCTGACGCTTGGCAAACAATCCGCCGCCGATGACCCGCTCAGAGGCCTGGGACCAGCGGGGATGATCCACGGTCGGATTCACGTTGCTGTAGAACCCGTATTCACGCGGGTTGGCCATGTTCCAACTGGTTGGCGGCTCGTCCTCGGTCAGGGTGATGCGTACAATCGATTTGATCGACTTGAAGCCATATTTCCAGGGAACCACCAGCCGCAGCGGCGCGCCGTTCTGATTGGGGATCGGGCGGCCATAGATACCCGTCGCCATGATCGTCAGAGGGTGCATGGCCTCGTCCAGCCGCAAGCCCTCGCGATAGGGCCAGTCCAGAACCGGATAGGCAACGCCCGGCATCTCATCCGGACGCAGCGCGGTTTCGAAGGCCACGTATTTCGCCCCCTCCTGCACACCAGCCATGTTCAGCAGATCGGCCAGCTCGAACCCGTTCCACGGCACGACCATCGACCAGGCCTCGACACAGCGGAACCGATAGATCCGCTCTTCGATCGTCATCTCGGACATGATATCCTGGAAGTCGTACTCCCCCGGACGGTCAACCAACCCGTCGATTGTCACGCTCCATGGTTCGGTCTTGAGGGTATGGGCGTATTTCGAAGGATCGTCCTTGCGAGTTCCGAACTCATAGTAGTTGTTGTACGAGGTTATATCTTCCCAGCTGTTGGGCTCGGGCACGGCCTCGGCCTGCGCACGCCCGGCCATTGCAGCAATGCCGGATCCGGCCAGCCCCGCCATAACCTGCCGGCGGTTTAGAAACGCCGCCCGAGGCGTGACGTCGGCATATGTCAAATTGTTGGTCCAGCGATGCGCCATCTCGGTCTCCGTTCCGTTTCAACCCCTGACCCGACCTAGCCCGGTCTTAGCACAGGACCAAGGCAACTTGCGTCACGATTGAGAGACGGGACTGTAACGAACCGGCCGCCCGCTGACGCCGGACCGACAAAATGGCCCGCCATCTCTGGCGGGCCTTTCCTGTTTCAACCTAGCCGCAGCTTAGTGCACGACGGCTTCGTCCGGGCGCGGGCGGTCGCTGGTGCCCAACCGGTCGCCGATGATCAGGCCATCGGGTCCGGCAGTCACCGGCACGGTATCGCCGTCCCGGATTTCGCCAGCCAGCAAAGCCTCGGCCAGCGGGTTCTGCAGGGCACGCTGGATCACGCGCTTAAGCGGACGCGCCCCGAAGACCGGGTCGTAGCCTTCGTTGGCCAGCCATTCCTTGGCGGCCTCGTCCAGCTCCAGCCGGATCTTGCGCGCGGCAAGCCGCTTCTGCAGGCGGGCCAGCTGGATGTCGACGATCGCAGCCATATCCGACCGCTGAAGCCGATCGAAGATGATGGTCTCGTCCAGACGGTTCAGGAACTCGGGCCGGAAATGCGCCCGGACCGCGTCCATCACGTCGCGCTTGGCCTGCGCCGTGTCGGCGCCTTCGGGCAACTGGCTCAGCGCCTGCGACCCGAGGTTCGAGGTCAACACGATCAGCGTCTGCTTGAAGTCGACCGTGCGGCCCTGGCCATCGGTCAAGACACCATCGTCCAGCACCTGCAACAGCACGTTGAATACGTCCGGATGCGCTTTCTCGACCTCGTCGAACAGCACCACCTGGTACGGCCGCCGACGGACGGCTTCGGTCAGAACGCCACCTTCCTCATATCCGACATAGCCCGGCGGTGCACCGATCAGGCGGGCGACGGCGTGTTTCTCCATGAATTCGGACATGTCGATCCGCACCATCGCGTGTTCGTCGTCGAACAGGTATTCGGCGACGGCCTTGGTCAGCTCGGTCTTACCCACACCGGTCGGGCCGAGGAACAGGAACGAGCCCAGCGGGCGATTCTCGTCGTTCAGACCGGCCCGGGCCCGGCGCACGGCATTGGCCACGGCGCGCACGGCCTCGTCCTGGCCGACCACGCGGGCATGCAGCGCTTCTTCCATGCGCAGCAGCTTTTCACGCTCGCCTTCCAGCATCTTCGAGGTCGGGATACCTGTCCAGCGTTCGACCACGGCCGCGATCTGTTCAGGGCGTACCGTTTCCTTGGCCATCACAGCGTTGCTTTCCTGGCTTTCAGCCTCGGCCAGCTTGCGCTCCAGCTCGGGGATCACGCCATAGGACAGCTCACCGGCCTTGGCCAGATTGCCCTCGCGCTTGGCGATCTCCAGCTCGGCGCGCGCCTTGTCCAGCTGTTCCTTCAGCTCGCGGGCGCTGGCAAGCTTGTCACGCTCGGCCTGCCACTGGGCAGTCAGCTCGGCGGATTTCTCCTTCAGCTCAGCCAGTTCCTTCTGCAAGGCCTCAAGCCGATCTTTCGAAGCCGCGTCATCTTCGAGCTTCAGTGCCTCTTCCTCGATCTGGAGCTGCAAGATCTGGCGATCCAGCTGGTCCAGCTCTTCGGGCTTGCTGTCCACTTCCATACGCAGACGCGAGGCGGCCTCGTCCACGAGGTCGATTGCCTTGTCGGGCAGGAAGCGGTCGGTGATGTAGCGGTGCGACAAGGTCGCGGCCGACACCAGCGCCGAATCCGAGATGCGCACGCCGTGGTGCAGCTCGTATTTTTCCTTGATGCCGCGCAGAATGCTGATCGTGTCCTCGACCGTGGGTTCCTGCACGTAGACGGGCTGGAACCGGCGGGCAAGGGCCGCGTCCTTCTCGACGTATTTGCGGTACTCGTCAAGCGTGGTGGCGCCGATGCAGTGCAGCTCGCCCCGCGCCAGCGCGGGCTTGATCAGGTTGGCCGCATCCATCGCGCCGTCGGTCTTGCCGGCACCCACCAGCGTGTGCATCTCGTCGATGAACAGGATGATCTCGCCAGCGGCCGCGGTGACCTCGTTCAGAACGGCCTTCAGACGTTCCTCGAACTCGCCACGGTATTTCGCACCAGCGATCAGGGCACCCATATCCAGCGCCAGCAGCTTCTTGTCCTTCAGCGATTCCGGCACGTCGCCGTTCACGATGCGGAGAGCCAGACCTTCGGCGATGGCGGTCTTACCCACACCGGGCTCACCGATCAGAACCGGGTTGTTCTTGGTCCGACGCGACAGAACCTGCATGGCGCGGCGGATTTCCTCGTCGCGGCCGATGATCGGGTCAATCTTGCCCTCGCGGGCGGCCTCGGTCAGGTCGCGGGCATATTTCTTCAGCGCGTCATAGCCTTCTTCGGCATTGGCGCTGTCGGCCGTGCGGCCCTTGCGGATGTCGTTGATCGCCTCGTTCAGCTTCTGGGCGGACACGGCACCGGCTTCCAGGGCCTCCTTGGCCTTGGATTTGACGATGCACAGCGCCATCAGCACACGCTCGACCGGCACGAAGCTGTCTCCGGCCTTCTTGGCGATCTTCTCGGCCTCGTCAAGAACCTTGGCGGTCTGGCCGTCCAGATAGACCTGGCCCGCGTCGCCGCTGACCTTCGGGATCTTAGCCAGGGCAACATCCAGCGCCTCGACCACACGCTCGGGCGCGCCGCCCGCACGTTTGATCAGGTTGCTGGCCAGCCCCTGATCATCATCCATCAGTGCTTTCAGAATATGCTCGGGAGCCAATCTCTGGTGTCCCTCGCGCAGCGCAACAGTTTGCGCCGCCTGCACGAAGCCTCGTGCCCGCTCGGTGAACTTGTTCAAGTCCATCATTCTCTCCTTTTCCAAGCGCCCAAGGTTTTTGCGCCCGCTCGGCGGCACGCTTAGTTCTGGGCCTCATTAATCAATTTGGGAAATGCCCCTGCCGCTTCAAGAGGGTGGCGGGTGAAAAAACGCTCAGCCGCGGGGAATCGTATAGACGGTATAGCCGCCGGTTTCGGCCACCTGCTCGGCATCAAGCGTCTCGACCAGCGACTGCGCGGCGGCGCTGCCGGTGGGGCACGACACGAGGTCAGCGGTGTGGTCCAGGAAATTGCCGGTAAAGGCGGTTTCACCGGTCAACTGGCACCAGTCATCTTCGGACCGATAGCCGCGGACGAGATACAAATCGTCATTGGTCGGGGGCGGCGCAGCGCCTGTTTCGGTTTGCGGCGGCGTGTCGGCACAGGCGGCCAGCGTGGCCATGACGGCCAGCGGAACAAGGTGCTTCATGGTCTGTCCCTTCGGTGTAATTTTCGTTTCTGAATGGCGGCACCATAGCACAGTTGGGACAGCGCGGGGGAAACCACGCCCCCCCTGGCCCGGTGCAGGGTTCAACCGCCTTCGATCTGCCGGATCAGCTTTTGCGCCTCGTCATCGCCCTGCCCGGCCGCGAGGCGAAGAAACCTCAGCGCCTCTTCAACTTCGCCGATTTCATGGAGCAATCGGCCGAACTTGCGCTGCGACTTCATATCGCCGAGCTTCGCGGCCCTTCCTTAGAACACGAAGGCCGCTTCCATGTCCCGAGGCACGCCATCCCGCCCGTGATAGGTCAGAGACCCCAGATTGCGCAGCGCGATGACATCGTCCTGCTTGGCGGCCTGGAAATAATAGTCCAACGCCTGTTCGATGTCCTTGAAATAGCCGTTCTCGCCGGTTTCGTAGATGTAGCCCAAGCGCACCGCGGCATCGGTGCTCCCGTTTCGGGCCGCCATCTTCAGATAGTCGACCGCGCGCCGCATGTCGCGCGTGACATGCGTGCCTTCGCGGTAGAATGTGCCAAGCCGCAGCAGAGACTGCTCGTATCCGAGGAACGCGGCCCTTTCATAATAGTACAGCGCCTTGTCGAGGTCGGGCGCAACACCTTGCCCGTTCTCGTAGCCATACGCGACGTTGTGCATTCCCATCGGCAGACCGGTTTCGGCAGCCGCCATGTACCAGGCAAATGCGGTCACATCGTCCGCGGGAACGATCTTGCCATCGCCATAGAGCGTGGCGAGCGTGTTCATCGCCAGCCCGCTGCCCTCCATCGCGGCCAGCTCCGAGAACTCGAGCGCCATTTCCAGCTTGCCGCCCTTCATCAAAGCCCGACCAAAGGCGGCGACGACCTCGGCATCGACATTCTGGTTTTTCAGTAGCAGCTCGGCACAGGTCGCCATCGCATTCTTGGCGTCAATGTCCGCCCATTCCACCCCGTCGAAAAGCGGCGACTGGCCCGGAGCGGCGGCGACCATCAGGCACTCATATTCTCCGTCCGAATAGTCGGGCTCGTATGGTGGATCGTCGGGGTCGGGTTCCGGCCGGGGCCGCAGGTCGGAGACCCGCAGGCGTCGTTGCGGTTCTTTGGGGGCGTCGACCTCGGCCGGCGCCAGGGCCCTCCGGTCAGCACTGCCAGCAGATCGCGCGCAAGTTGGGAATAGATCGAGCACTCCGCGTAGATCTCGGCAAAGCTTTGGATGGCTGCCGCCGACCTGCTGTCCTTGACATCCGCCCAGACCTGTCGGGTCTCGCCGCAATCCGTTTCACCGGCCCAGACTGCGCCCGCCCCGGCCAAAACAGCCGCTGAGGCGACCACACCCAACCGTATCATCCCGTATTTTCCTGCGTCTTTTCTTGTCTGATTGTGCCGCACGCTCTACAGAAGCGCCGATCCCGTCAAGCTTGAAAGGTCGAAACAATGCCCCAAACCGCCGATGACCGCCTGATCGTCGCCCTCGACGTCCCCAACGCGCTGGAAGGGCTGAAGCTGGCCGAGACGCTGGGCGACGCCGTTTCGTTCTACAAGATCGGCCTGGGCATGCTGACCGGGGGCGGGCTGGCGCTGGCCAACGAGCTTAAACAAGAACACGGCAAGCGCATCTTTCTGGACATGAAGCTGTTCGACATCGGCAACACGGTCGAGAATGCCGTACGAGGGCTGGCGCAGTTCGATCTGGATTTCCTGACCGTCCATGGCGACCCCCACGTGGTGCGTGCCGCTAAGGAAGGCGCGGCAGGCAAGGATCTGAAGATTCTCGCGGTGACGATCCTCACCTCGCTGAACCGTGAAGATCTGGATGCCGGCATGATGAAGGCCGGCGACATGCAGGACATGGTGGTGGAGCGCGCGGCCCGCGCCTTCGAGGCCGGGGCCGACGGCGTGATCGCCAGCCCGCAGGAGGCCGCTCTGATCCGCGCCCTGCCCCAGTCCCAGGACCGACTGATCGTCACCCCTGGTGTGCGGCCCTCGGGGGCCGATCTGGGCGACCAGAAGCGGGTCGCCACCCCGGCCAGAGCGATCGCAGACGGGGCCGATCACATTGTGGTCGGACGACCGATCTATCGTGCCGAAGACCCCAAGGCGGCCGCGCGGTCGGTTCTTGAGGAACTGAAATCGGTGCCGCAGGTTTAAGCGCGGCACGCCTTCGCGCGGGGTCTTTTTCGCAGGAAGCGGCGCGCAACCGATTGACCTTGCGTCACTTTTCCCTCGTTCCGCGCCGAATTGTCCCTGTGCCCGAAAACACACATGCGAAACCTCGGTTTTGCCCGGAGCGTCAAAACCCTGTCAAAATAGGCATTTTCGCGCGATTCTGGGCCAGAGACACTCCCCGACGGACTGCGACTTCCTGAGGTCCGTTACCTCCCCCCGCGCATCGGCGGGGGGTCTTCTTTCTCCTTCCGGAACTCTTCGGCCAACCGCTTTGATCTGGCGCGCGGGCTACGATAGGGTACAGCTTCTGGTTCATCGTCATGCTGCGCATGGAGAATGTGATGCCCGGTCTCTGCCGCGATTGCCTGACCCGTCTGGGTGACGAACGGCGCTGCCCAACCTGCGGCAGCCCGCGGGTTCTGCGCCATCCGGAACTTTTCGACCTGACCATTGCGCATATGGACTGCGACGCCTTCTATGCCTCGGTCGAAAAGCGTGACAACCCCGAGCTGGCCGACAAGCCGGTGATCATAGGCGGCGGGCGGCGCGGGGTGGTGTCCACCGCCTGCTACGTGGCGCGCATCCGCGGCGTGCGCTCGGCCATGCCGATGTTCCAGGCGCTGAAGCTGTGCCCCGACGCGGTGGTGATCAAGCCGCGCATGTCGGTCTATGCCGAGGTCTCGCGCCAGATCCGCGCGATGATGGACGAGCTGACCCCGGACGTGGAGCCGCTGTCGCTGGACGAGGCCTTCATGGACCTGTCCGGCACCCAGCGCCTGCACGGCGCGCCGCCCGCGGTGATGCTGGCGCGGCTGGTCAGGCGGATGAAGCACGAGCTGGGCCTGACCGGCTCGATCGGGCTGTCGCACAACAAGTTCCTGGCCAAGGTGGCATCCGATCTGGACAAGCCGCGCGGCTTCTCGGTGATCGGCAAGGCCGAGACGGCGGATTTCCTACATGACAAGCCGGTAAGGTTGATCTGGGGCATCGGCCCGGCCGCTCAGGACTCGCTGGAGCGGGCCGGCATCCGCACCTTCTCGGACCTGCTGCGTTGGGATCAAGAGGCGCTGACGGCACGGTTCGGCGCGATGGGCCATCGCCTTTGGCACCTGGCGCGCGGACAGGACAAGCGCCGGGTCTCGGCGCAAACGCCGATGAAATCCATCAGCAACGAGACCACATTCTTCGAGGACACCTCCGACCCTGACATTCTGGACGGGCATCTGTGGCGGATGGCGGAAAAGGTGGCCGACCGCGCCAAGGCCAAGGGGCTGGCCGGGCGGGTGGTGACGCTCAAGCTGAAACGGGCCAACCACAAGATCCTGACGCGGCGCGTGTCGTTGCGCGACGCAACCCAGATGGCCGACCGGATCTATCGCACCGCGCGCGGCCTGTTCGATCAGGTCGGCGATCAGGGGCCGTACCGCCTGTTGGGTTGCGGCTTGTCAGATCTGTGTCCGGCGGAACAGGCCGATGCCTTGGGCGACCTGCTGGAGCCCGGCGCCGCCCAGCGCAGCAAGGCCGAACGCGCTGCGGACGAGATCCGCCGCAAGTTCGGCAGCGATGCAATCGTGAAAGGGCGTGCGCTGCGCTAGCTATTCCGCGGCCAGACGCTCGGGCTGTGCCCCGATCCGGGCGATATCGGCGATCACCCGCGCCAGAACCGCGCGGAACGAGTCAAAGTCGGCGTTGGGTTCGATCGTAGATTCATCCATGTAGAGCGCGCGGTCGATCTCGATCTGTATGGCGTGCTGATTTCGCGCCGGACGGCCGTAGGTCTGCGTCACGTAGGCCCCCGCAAACGGCGTGTTGCGGACCACGGTCAGCCCGGCCGAGACAAAGGCCGCTTCGATCTGATCCACGATCACCCCCGAAGCCGACGCACCGAACCGGTCACCCAGTACAATCTCCGGGCGGCGCCCATGCGCGGTTCCGGCCAGGGCCACCGCCTCGTGCGGCATCGAGTGGCAGTCGACCAGAATCGCCTGCCCGAAGGAGCCGATCGATTCAGCCAGCAGTGATTTCAGCCGGGCGTGATAGGGCCGCCAATAGGTGTCGATGCGCAGACGGGCCTCATCCATGGTCAGCTTGCCGCTGTATATCGCGCGGCCATTTGCCACCACCCGGGGAATCACTCCCAACCCCGAGGCAACGCGCGGATTGTGCCCCGACCGGCGGGCACCCATGATCAAAGCCGGGTCAAGCTCGTCTGCGCTGCGGTTCAGATCCAGAAAGGCCCGTGGCATCTGCGCGGCGATCAGCGGCGCGCCGTGATCCGGGGCAGATGCAAAAAGCTGATCAACGAAGGCATCCTCGGACGAACGAATCACGTCGCGGTTCAGAATCGACCGCTCCAGGAAGGGCTGGGTATAGTTCCGGCCGCTGTGGGGCGAGGAAAACACCACGCACGAGCTGCGTTTCGCGGGCATTTCCAAAGCATATGCGGTGCTGTGCATGTCCACTCCCTCTTTCCGAACAACATAGACTGGAAAATTGTTCGACCAAACCCCTTGAACCCCTGCGCGACTCCTTTTATAGAGCGCTCCACCGGCGCGGGGTTCCGCGCCCCATTTCGTTCTGGGGCGGATCTCGCAAAGGGAAAGTGGGCGGTTAGCTCAGCGGTAGAGCACTTCGTTGACATCGAAGGGGTCACAAGTTCGATCCTTGTACCGCCCACCATCTGTTTCACTGTTTCGGGTCTGACCCGGGGCACCCGCTAACCCAGGCGCTGGCCCGCGCCGCAGGAACTGGAGATAGGCCATGAAGGTCAAGAACTCGCTCCGCTCGCTCAAGAACCGGCACCGCGACTGCCGGGTCGTGCGTCGCAAAGGCCGCGTCTACGTCATCAACAAGACGCAGCGCAAGTTCAAAGCCCGCCAGGGCTGAGGACGGCGAAACACCGTTTCAAGAAACCGCGCCTCTGGGCGCGGTTTTTTTGTGCTCGATCTTCCCCGCGGCCCCGCCCGAGCCCCTTCCGCACGAGCCATGTGATGCAACAGACCGCCATCGCGTAGGGGACTGAAGCGAACAACGCGAATCCTGCCCCTATCGGCCAGCTGATGCCCAACCGTTCGAGTGAAAAGACCATGCGCTCCGCCCGCTCCCGCAAATGTGGAACAACGCCGCGCATCCGCTCATCGGTCGTGAAACCGTCAAGATCCACGCTCATTGCAAGCTGTGCAAGATCAAGTGCGAAGTCGCGCCACCACGAAAAAAGGATGGTCAGACCAACGACGAGCAACAAGCTCCGGGTGAACCCGGTCGGAAAAAAGCGAGCAATCTGACGCAAAGCCAGACCGGCCCCGCGACAAGCCCGAAAAGCAACAGCAGCGTCACGGCTTCCAGCAACACTTCGACTATTTCGAGAGCCCCTCCGCCATTTGCGCCCAACCGACCTGACGCCGGCGCTTGCCGCTGTCCGGCGGAGCGGCTCTACCAATTGGCTCCAACATGGTTAACGAACTGGTTACCCCCCACGAGCGCCGCGGCATTTTTGACCAAGTAATTTTGTCAGATTTCCTTGCATCTGGCCCGAAATCGTTTAATTGAGCAAATCAGTCGGGAAATACCCGCTCCTGAGATTCGACAACTGGGACCAACACAGATGAAAACCAAGCGCTTTATCGCCGCCGCCCTGTCGGCCCTGATCGCCGGATCGGCCGCCGCCGAAGGCGAGCTGAACCTGTACTCCTCGCGCCACTACGATACCGACGAGCGCCTCTACACCGATTTCGAAGAGGCCACCGGCATCAAGATCAACCGCATCGAAGGCAAGGCCGACGAGCTGATCGCACGGATGGAAGCCGAGGGCGCGAACTCGCCCGCCGACATCCTGCTGACCGTGGACACCTCGCGCCTAGCGCGGGCCAAGAACGCGGGCCTGCTGCAGGCGGTCAACAGCGACGTGCTGGAAGAGCGCATCCCCGCCAACCTACAGGACGAGGACAACCAGTGGTTCGGCTTCTCGCAGCGCGCGCGCATCATCTTCTACGACAAGAATGACGTGACCAACCCGCCGGCAACCTACCTGGACCTGGCGAATCCCGAATACAAAGGGCTGGTCTGCATCCGCTCGTCGACCAACACCTACAACCAGACGCTGCTGGCCTCGATCATCACCCATCACGGCGCCGAGAAGGCCAAGGAATGGGCCGCGGGCGTGGTCGCCAACATGGCGCGTGACCCGCAGGGCGGCGACACCGACCAGCTGCGCGGCATCGTCTCGGGTGAATGCGAGATCGCCGTGTCGAACTCCTACTACTTTGCACGCGCCCTGCGCAAAGACGTCAAGGGCCTGTCGGACAGCGTCGACATGATCGGCATCCAGTTCCCGTCGCAGGACGCGGAAGGCGCGCATATGAACCTGTCGGGCGCCGGTGTCGCGGCACATGCTCCGAACAAGGACGCCGCCATCAAGTTCCTGGAGTATCTCGCCAGCGATAAAGCGCAGGTCTATTTCTCGAACGGCAATGACGAATACCCTGCCGTTCCCGGCGCGCCGCTGGCCGAGAACGTGGCTGCTCTGGGTGAGTTCAAGGCCGACGACGTGAACCTGTCTGAAGTCGCCAAGAACATCCCCGAGGCCCAGAAGATCTTCAATGAGGTTGGCTGGAAGTAAGCCGCCATCATATCGAGCAGCTCAAGGGGCGCGGCAAACGCGCCCCTTTTTATTTTATTTATTTCTGTTACTTTTCTCATTATCGAAAATGTTTCCCGGATATGACCAATGCTTGACTGCTTGTCCAGCCGCCTCGCCCGCCACCTGAGCGACCTGCGCCGCAGTCGGGGCTGGTCGCTTGAACAACTCGCCCAGACCAGCGGGGTCAGCCGAGCCACTCTGTCTCGCATGGAGAAGGCCGAGGTCAGTCCGACAGCCGAGAATCTTGGCCGGTTGTGCGCAGCCTACGGACTGCCGATGTCGCGCCTGTTGATGATGGTCGAGGACAGCTTCGACCCCAAGGTTCCGTACGAACGGCAGATCGAGTGGCGCGACCCCGAAACCGGGTTCACGCGCCGATCGGTGTCGCCGCCCTCGGCGGGGCTGACGGGCGAGGTCCTGGAATGTCACCTGCCACCCGGCACCACGATCGCCTATGACGCGCCGCCACGACCCGGGCAGGAACACCACCTGGTCGTGCTGGATGGCGCGCTGACCCTGACGGTCGATGGCACGCCCCACGCGCTGAACGCGGGCGACTGCCTGCGCTATCACCTGTCCGGCGCAACCCGTTTTGAAACCGAGGCGTCCCGCGGCGCCCGCTACATTCTGGTGCTGATATGATTACACGCCTGACCGAAACAACTTTTGACCAGGCGGTGGACGATCTGGCGGATATCCTGCACGGCTGCGTGCATACCGGCGCCAGCATCGGGTTCATTCTGCCGTTTTCCCGCGACGCCGCGCGCGCCTATTGGCAGGAGCGCGTGCGCCCCGGGCTGTCAGCCGGAGAGCTGGATCTTTTCGTAGCCCATGATGACGGACGCATCCAAGGGACGGTTCAGCTGATTCCGGCTGCGATGCCCAACCAACCGCACCGCGCCGATGTGGCCAAGCTGCTGGTGCATCCCGACGCACGGCGGCGCGGGCTGGGCCGCGCCTTGATGGGTGCCCTGCTAGAGCGCGCCACCGAACTTGGCCGAACCCTGTTGGTGCTGGACACGCGCAGCACCGACCCCTCGCGTATCCTGTACCAAAGCCTGGGGTTTAAAACTGCCGGAGAGATTCCCGGCTATTGCCGCAACCCGTTCGAGCCCGTGTTCGAACCAACCACCTACATGTACAAGGCGCTGGGCTAACGCAGCACTAGGTCGGCCGAGCCCGAGTTCTGCACCACGCGCCGGGCGTTGGGAATGTCATTGGCGAAGGCTCGGCGCTCGGCTTCGTCGCGAGGCAGGCCCAGCCCGATCCAACGGTCCAGCAAGCGCGCCTCCAGCGTGGGCAATGGCACGTCCAAAAACACGGTCAACGCCCACAGGTCGCGCAGATCGCGCCACCCCGGTTCGTCCAGCAGGAGATAATTTCCCTCTACGATCACCACCTTCTGGTCGCGGGTTACGAACGAACAGGCGGCGATGGACTTGTCGAGCACACGGTCGAACTCGGGCACGGCGACCTCGTCTTCGGCCTGGAGGCGGCGCAACGAGGCATGAAAGCCCGGCAGGTCGAATGTCTCGGGCGCACCCTTGCGCGGCAGCAGATCGCGCGCCGTCAGAATCTGGTTGTCATAGTGGAAACCATCCATCGACAGCAGACCGGTCGGAATGCCGCGCACCTGCAGCGCCTGTTGTGCAAGCGCGGCCACCGTGGATTTCCCCGCGCCCGGCGGCCCGGCCACGGCGACAAGCTGGCGCGTTTCACGGGCCGCCAGCCCGGCTGCGGCGTCGGCGATCCGCTCGGCCAGCGCCTGCGGCGATGACCCTGCAGCCGTCATGCCGCGCGATCCTGTTCCGGCGGCTCTTTGGCGCCCGTCATGAACGCCACGGCATCGGACATGGTGTAATCATTGGGGTCGATCACGCAGAGCCGCTTGCCCAACCGATGCACATGGATGCGGTCGGCCACTTCGAACACATGGGGCATGTTGTGGCTGATCAGAATGATCGGAATACCACGCGATTTCACGTCTTGGATCAGCTCCAAAACCCTCCGGCTTTCCTTGACACCAAGCGCCGCGGTGGGTTCGTCGAGGATGATGACTTTGGATCCGAACGCCGCCGCCCGGGCCACGGCAACGCCCTGACGCTGTCCACCCGACAAGGTCTCGACCGCCTGGTTGATGTTCTGGATCGTCATCAGCCCCAGTTCGTTCAGCTTGTCGCGGGCGAACTTCTCCATCGCAGGGCGGTCGAGCATCCGGAATACCGAGCCCAAAGGACCCTTGCGCCGGATCTCGCGCCCCATGAACATGTTGTCGGTGATCGACAGGGCGGGCGACATGGCCAACGTCTGATAGACCGTTTCGATCCCGGCTTCGCGTGCGTCGATGGGCGAGTGGAAATCGACCTTGCGCCCTTCCAGCCAGATCTCGCCCTCATCCGGGGCGACGGCACCGGAAACCGCCTTGATCAAGGTCGATTTACCTGCACCGTTGTCGCCGATCACGGCCAGGATTTCGCCCGGCATCAGGTCGAAATCGCAATGATCCAGCGCCGTGACCCTGCCATAGCGTTTGACCAAGTTGCGCCCTTTGAGAATGGGTTCCATCACGCTGCTACCTTTCTGATCCACTGGTCCACGGCCACGGCGGCGATGATCAGCATACCGATAAGAAGGAAGGTCCACTGCGCATCCGCGCCCAACAACCGCAGGCCGAGGGTGAACACGCCCACGATCAGCGCCCCGAACAACGAGCCCAGGATCGACCCGCGCCCCCCGAACAAAGAAATGCCTCCGATCACGACGGCGGTGATGCTTTCGATGTTGGCCAACTGCCCCGAGGTGGGCGAGACCGAGCCTATGCGCCCAATCAGCGCCCAGCCGGCAAAGGCGCAAATCAGCCCCGAAAGCATGTAGACCGACATCAGCGTTCGATGCACGTTCACGCCCGACAGCTCGGCTGCCTCGGGGTCGTCGCCCACGGCATAGACATGGCGGCCCCACGCGGTATGCCGCAGCGCATAGGCCAGCACCAGGATCAGCACCAGCATGAAGATCACTCCGACCGTGAACACCGCCCCGCCGACATTGATTTTGGCGCCGAACAGCTGAAGGATCGGGGCGTTGGCCTCGATTTCCTGCGACCGGATGGTTTCATTCTGTGAATACAGGAAGTTGGCGGCCAGTACGATCTGCCACATGCCCAGCGTCACGATGAAGGGCGGCAGCTTGACCCGGCTGACCAGGAATCCATTCACCGCGCCGATTGCGGTCCCGATGGCCAGACCGCACAGGATCGCCACCGTAGGCGGCAGCCCGTAGCGGAAAGTGAACTGGCCCATCACAACCGACGACATGACCATGATCGCGCCCACGCTCAGGTCGATCCCGGCGGTCAGGATTACCAGACTTTGGGCGGCGGCCACGATGCCGACGATCTGCACCTGCTGCAGGATCAGGGTCAGGGCAAAGGGCGAAAAGAACTTGGCGCCCAGCAAGACGCCGAAAATCAGGATCGCCGCCACCAAAACGATCAGCGGCACCAGCGACGGGTTCACATGCAGAAAGTGTTGGACTGTCCCCATGAACCCGCGGTGGTGATCTTCGAATTCGGCAACCTGTTCCGGGCTGCCTTTGGCTGCGGCTTCGAAATCGTCGGACTGTCTCGATGTGTCGGACATCAATGAGGTTCCCCCATGCGCCAAGCTCCCGTCTTGGGGCGACTCTAGCAAAATTTCGGGTGAGGTCGTGGTTCAATTCAGGGGCCGCAGCGCGCGGCCCCTGAAGGGATCAGATCAGCCCCAGCAGAGGTCCATGCCCTCTTTGACCGAGATCGACTCGACGCCAGCGGCCGGCTTGTCCGTTACCAGCGCAACACCGGTGTCATAGAAATCTTTGCCGGGCGTGTTCTCGGGCTTCACGCCCTCGTCGGCCCATTTCTTGACTGCCTCGACGCCAAGCGACGCCATCAGCAGCGGGTATTGCTGCGAGGTAGCGCCGATCACACCGTCGGCCACGTTCTGCACACCGGGGCAGCCGCCGTCGACCGAAACGATCAGCACATCGTTTTCGCGGCCGATGGCCTTGAGCGCCTCATACGCACCGGCGGCAGCCGGTTCGTTGATCGTGTAGACCACATTGACCATCGGATCCTTGGCCAGAAGGTTCTCCATGGCCTTGCGGCCGCCCTCTTCGTTCCCGGCGGTGACGTCATGGCCCACGATGCGCGGGTCGGTCTCGTCGCCCCATTTGTTCGGGTCGCCCAGGTCAATGCCGAACCCCTGCAGGAAGCCTTGGTCGCGCAGCACCCCGACCGAGGGCTGGCTGACTGCCAGGTCCAGCATGGCGATCTTGGCGTTCTGGGCTTCGTCCCCCAGTGTGGCCGCGGCCCATTTGCCGATCAGCTCGCCGGCCAGAAAGTTGTCGGTGGCAAAGGTTGCATCGGCCGCGTCGATCGGCTCCAGCGGTGTATCCAGCGCGATGACCAGCACACCCGCGTCGCGCGCCTGCTGGACGGCGGGGACGATCGACGAGGTATCAGATGCGGTCAAGAGGATACCCTTGGCGCCATCCAGAATGCAGGTCTCGATCGCCTGCACCTGAGTTTCATGGTCGCCGTCGATCTTGCCGGCAAACGCCTTGAGCGTCATGCCCAGCTCTTCGGCCTTGGCGGTGGCCCCCTCTTTCATCTTCACGAAGAAGGGGTTGGTGTCGGTTTTGGTGATCAGACAGACCGTGTCCTGCGCGGCGGCAGCGCTCGCCATGGCTGTCAGGGCCAACGCGGTCGCGCCAGCAAATGCTGAAATTTTCAAAGCTTTTCCTCCCGTTATCTCCGACGCCCGCAGACGTCTTGGGCAAGCGGGCGAAATTCGATCCGCTCCCATGGACAAAACCATCAGGCAATTCCCGATTCCTGTCAATAATTAAATCACTCTTAATTATTATTGACATCCCACGGCCCACGCCACATTCTTGCTGGAACAAGGAGCACCCCGTGACCGAGAAACCCGCAATCGAGACCGGCCCCTCGCACCGCCCGTCAAACGTGCGCGGGACCAACCAAAGCGGCATGCGCGCGCGCAATGAAAAACTGGTTTTGTCGCTGGTCCGGCGCCATCAGGCGCTGGCCAAGTCAGAATTGGCGCGCATGGCCGGCCTATCGGCGCAAACCGTCTCGGTCATCATGCGGCAGTTGGAAAGCGACGGGCTGCTGTTGCGCGGCGAGCCGCAACGAGGCAAGGTCGGACAGCCTTCGGTGCCGATGCGATTGAACCCGGACGGTGCCTATTTCCTGGGCCTGAAGGTCGGGCGCCGCAGCTCGGAGATGGTGCTGACCGATTTCCTGGGGCGGGTTCGCGACCGGTCCCGCACCACTTATGACTACCCCACCCCGCAGCAGACGCTCGATTTCGCAGTCCGGTCCCTGACCCACATGACAGAGGCGCTGTCCGAACCCGCACGCGCGCGAGTGGCAGGCTTGGGCATCGCCATGCCCTTTTACCTGTGGGACTGGGCACAGATCCTGCAGGTCCCGCAGGAAAAGATGGACCCGTGGCGCATGGCCGACCTGCGGGCCAGCCTTTCGGACATCTGCGATGTTCCGGTCTATGCCCAAAATGACGCGACGGCCGCCTGCGGCGCGGAACTGGTATTCGGCCCAACCGAAGGGCCGCGGGATTTCCTTTATTTCTATGTCGGCTATTTCGTCGGCGGCGGCGTTGTGTTGAACGGGTCCATCTTTGCCGGCCGGGGAAACGCCGGCGCGTTGGGGCCGATGCCGGTCTCCGTCGGGTCGGGGCAAGTACTACCCCTGATCGAGGTGGCCAGCCTGTATGTCCTCGAACGCGCGTTGGCGGCCTCTGGTTGCGACGCATCGGGCCTGTGGCATTCGCCCGAGCGCTGGACCATTCCCGCCGACCTGCTCGAGCGGTGGCTGAACCGGGCGGCACAGGGTCTGGCCTATGCCATCCTGTCCAGTTGTAGCCTGATCGATTTCGAGTGCGTCAAGATCGACGGCTGGATGCCGAATGCGGTCAAGTCCCGGCTGATTACGTTGGTTCGGGACCGCCTGTCCCGGCTGAACCTGACCGGGCTGGAAGCACCGTCGATTTCGGCCGGCTCGGTCGGACCTGACGCCCGCGCGTTGGGCGCCGCCAGCCTGCCATTGTCGGACCGATATCTGGTCGAGACGTGAAGCGGCCCTTGAACATGGGCTGTCGAATATGTCGTCGGGTCACCCGGCCGATCAGGACCGGGGCACAAGATCCAAACGCATGAATGCGCTGTTGGGATCGTGATGATATCCAAAGATTGGGCCGCAATAGCCGTAGCCCAACGCCTCGTACAGTTTGCGAGCAGCGTCATAGTCCTGAAGATGCGCCGCGCCGGTTTCCAGAACAAGCGCTGCAAAGCCTTCTGACCGGGCGATTTCAGCCAGATGCTCCATCATCCGGCGGGCCAGCCCCCGGGCCCGCGCCTGCGGCAGCACATGCACCGATTTGACCTCGGCCGTGCCATCGGGCAGCGCCTTGAGCGCCCCGCAGCCCAGCACCTGATCGTCCTCAAGGATCGCCCAGAACCGGATGTCCGGCGCGGTCAATGCATCAGGTTGCAGCGTATGATTGCTCTCTGCAGGGCCGGCCCACCGGCTGTGCGCGACATGGGCCTCTACCACCGGACGCAATGCATCCGATGTCGGATCGGCCGGACAAATCCGGATCATTCAGTGGGTCCAGGGGCCGCGCCGGTCGGTGGCAAAGTTTTCGCCATATCCGCGCGGGCGGATATTGGGCTTGCGCTTGTGGGGCTCGACGACCTGCGCGTCGATGCCGTGTTCCCGCGCATAGTGCAGCGCCTCTTCCTTGGTGTCGAACCGCAGGCGCACCTGGGTCTGGGTGTCGCTGGAAGATGTCCAGCCCATCAGCGGATCGACCTCGCGCGCCGAGGCCGGGGCGTATTCCAGAACCCATTTGCGGGTCTTGGCCATTCCCGACGTCATTGCGTTTCGGGCAGGCTGGTAAATCCGTGCGCGCATGTCGCCTCTCCATACTCGGGTTGTCGCGCCCGTTTATGCGTCAGAGCGCGGGCGGCGACAAGATTGCAATTGCCGCAGGGCGATGCAAATGACCCGCCCGGCGGGGGTTGCATGCGGACAAAATAAGAACAAATGTAAGGGGCCGAAGCGGAGCCTGCCCATGCCCTATGCTCATTCCGACAAGACCCAGCTGACTGCCGACGACGTGCGCACCCGCCTGAAGCTTGAGGGCGGCAAGCGTTTCGTGATGCACACCGAATTCGCCCCTGCAGGCGACCAACCCACCGCGATCAGGGAACTGGCGCAGGGCATTCTGGACGGCGAGCGCAACCAGGTGCTGCTGGGCGCCACCGGCACCGGCAAGACCTTCACTATGGCCAAGGTGATCGAGGAAACCCAGCGCCCCGCCATCATCCTCGCCCCCAACAAGACGCTGGCGGCGCAGCTCTATGGCGAGTTCAAGGGCTTCTTCCCGGACAATGCGGTCGAATATTTCGTCTCGTACTACGACTACTACCAGCCCGAAGCCTATGTGCCGCGCAGCGATACCTATATCGAAAAGGAATCGCAGATCAACGAACAGATCGACCGGATGCGCCACTCGGCCACCCGGGCGCTGCTGGAACGCGACGACGTGATCATCGTGGCCTCGGTCTCGTGCATCTATGGCATCGGCTCGGTCGAGACCTACGGGGCGATGACGCAGGATCTGAAGGTCGGGAACGAATACGACCAGCGGCAGGTGATGGCCGATCTGGTGGCCCAGCAATACCGTCGCAACGATCAGGCCTTCCAGCGCGGCAGCTTCCGGGTGCGGGGCGATTCCCTGGAAATCTGGCCCGCCCACCTCGAGGACCGGGCGTGGAAACTCTCGTTCTTCGGCGAAGAACTGGAACAGATCACCGAGTTCGACCCCCTGACCGGCGAGCGCACCGACACGATGGAGCAGATCCGCGTCTATGCCAACTCGCACTACGTCACGCCAAAACCGACGATGCAGCAGGCGATCCTTGGCATCAAAAAGGAGCTGCGCCAGCGCCTCGACCAACTGGTGGGCGAGGGCAAACTGCTGGAAGCACAGCGGCTGGAGCAGCGCACCAATTTCGACCTCGAGATGCTCGAGGCGACCGGCGTCTGCAACGGGATCGAGAACTATTCCCGCTACCTCACCGGCCGCGCGCCGGGTGAACCGCCGCCGACCCTGTTCGAATTCATCCCCGACAACGCCATCGTCTTTGCCGATGAATCCCACGTCAGCGTACCGCAGATCGGCGGCATGTATCGCGGCGACTACCGGCGCAAGTTCACGCTGGCGGAACACGGGTTCCGCCTGCCCTCCTGCATGGACAACCGTCCCCTCAAGTTCGAGGAATGGGACGCCATGCGCCCGCAATCCATCTTCGTCAGCGCCACCCCCGCGGCGTGGGAGCTGGAGCAGACCGGTGGCGTTTTCACCGAACAGGTGATCCGCCCCACGGGCCTCTTGGATCCCGAGGTCGAAATCCGCCCCGTCGAAATGCAGGTCGACGACCTTCTGGACGAGGTGCGCAAGGTCTCGGCCAAAGGCTATCGCACGCTGGTCACCACGCTGACCAAACGCATGGCCGAAGACCTGACCGAATACATGCACGAACAGGGCATCAAGGTCCGTTACATGCATTCCGACATCGACACGATCGAGCGGATCGAGATCCTGCGCGACCTGCGGCTAGGGGCCTTCGACGTGCTGGTGGGTATCAACCTGCTGCGCGAAGGGCTCGACATCCCCGAATGCGGGCTAGTCGCCATTCTGGACGCCGACAAGGAAGGCTTCCTGCGGTCCGAGACCTCGCTGATCCAGACCATCGGCCGCGCCGCCCGCAACGCCGAGGGCCGCGTGATCATGTATGCCGACCGCATCACCGGCAGCATGGAGCGCGCGCTGGAGGAAACCAACCGTCGCCGCGCCAAACAGATCGCCTATAACGAGGAACACGGCATCACGCCCGAGACGGTGAAGAAGAATGTCGAGGACGTTCTGGCCGGTCTCTATGCTGGCGACGTGGACATGAACCGCGTCACCGCCACCATCGACAAGCCGATGCACGGCGCCAACCTCGAGGCCCATCTGGACGGGCTGCGCGAGCAGATGCGCAAGGCGGCCGAGAACCTGGAATTCGAGGAAGCCGCCCGCATCCGCGACGAGATCAAGCGTCTGGAAGCGGTCGACCTGGCCGTCGCCGACGACCCCATGGCGCGTCAATGGGCGGTCGAGAAAGCCTCGGAAGACGCGGTTCGCTCGCAGGGGCGGTCAACGGCCGGACGGCCGGGGCAGCGGGGTGGGAATGTGAAGCGTAAGCGGCGGTGAGTCTTACTTGCGCATCGGCGCTGCTTTGATCGAACGAAAAAGACCTTCTATGTCTGAGTCGAGTTTTAATTGCTCAAGCGTATGTATTGTCTTTAAGCCGTTCCCCAAAATCTTCCCCGCTTCATCAGCACCAAACCTCTTGCTGAGTTCAACAAAGTATCTTGGTTCTGGGATGCTAAAGTTCTTGGGTGTCTTGTTTGCGCATTGGTAAACCGCGTATGCGGCCAAGTCAGCATACTTCAAGAGAGGTTCTTCCTCTTTTGATCTCGTTGTTATCGCAAAGGGATTAAACACTCGAAGATACTTAGCATCCGAGTGCATTGGATTGTCTTTTATCTTGCCAATGTAGCGTCTCATTGCGTCGTAGTCGTGGTTTCGAGTTTCGAAAATCACTGTTGGCGGCTCGTTTCCAAAACCGCGATTGAGAAGGTATTTCCCGACTCGCTCCAATAAGTAGACGGCACACTTATTGTAGAACTTTTGCGGGTCTTTTTGAGTTCGGTTTGAATATGCACCCAGCGTTGCTTTGTTAGAAACTACCGCAAAATACCGTAAGTTGACTTCGACGCTTTTGCGCGACCAATAAACCGTTTGGCTATGCGAGAGATCAGTTGCGTGTCGCCATTTCTTTCCCAGATCAGAATTCACCGAATCCAGTACACGCCTTGCGTCAATTGCAACCGCTCTGGGCATGACAGCAGCAGCAAGCACAAAGTATGGGGAAGATCCGCCCTTCTTTCCATCACGAATTTTGGCTATTCCGGACTCGCCGCTTTCATCGATGTAAATAAAGCAACTCAATGAGATAACTCTGAAAAAAGAATGTTTGGTTATTCAATAGTGAACCTAATGAGCCATTCGTAAGTCGACAAGTATGTGTCAACGGATAAGTTGGCAATCGAACTAAGCCTGCCATCACCCCTCACTCTACCCTTGCCACTCACCTCCCCCTCCCCCACGCTTGAAATCACAAATTGTGATTCCAAACGGGTGCCATGACGAACACCAAGAACCTGCCCTCCACGCATGAGGTCCAAAGCGCCATTCACCGGGTGCGCGGCACCCGCGTGGTGCTGGCCGATGATCTGGCGCGGTTCTACGGAAAATCCGTCAGCGCCTTCAATCAGGCCGTCTCGCGCAACAAGGACCTGTTCGAGGGCTACCGATTTCAGCTGACCGATGCCGAGGTTGCCGATTTGATATCACAGGATGTGATTTCAAAGCCAAAAGGCCGCGGCGGGCGGCGAGTCAATCCGTGGGTATATACCGATTACGGCGTGGCCATCGCCTCGACCCTGTTCAAAGACCCGCGCGCGATCAAGATCACCCGGATGATCACCGAGGCCTTCGTCGACGGCGCCAACGCCCTGGCTGAAACCCCACGCAGCGCGCCCGAGATCCTGCCGCCCGAAGGCACCCCCGCCCCGCTGCTGACCAATGGCGAGCAGTTGCGGGCGCTGGCCGAAAACATCCTCGATTCCGGGCAGCAAAGCCTGGTCGACTACATCGCCAACCCCACCACCAAGCGGCAGCAGGCGGTGGCGGTGATCATGAAGACCCTTGCCGAAACCGCAGGCGAAGAGGTGCGCACCCAGCACGAGCGTCTACGCCTGCGCATCGCCGAACGGTTGGCCGCGGGCGATTACGCCGATGACGATGATCGCAAGCGGCTGATCGAATTGCTGCAGGCGATGAAGGGCTAAAGCCCCAGCTCTGCCCGCATCTTTTTCGTAAGCTTGGCCACGACCATCTCGTAGGACGTCACGATGTGGTCGCGCAGGGACGCGTCGCTGATCCCGCGTTCGTCGTAAACCTGCAGCCATTTCATGCCGCGCGAGGCCAGATAGGGCGCGGGGCGGATGCTGGGCTGATCCTGCAGTACTTCGTAGGTCAGATCGGTGGCCTTGAAAGTAAAGGCGTCCTTGCCGTCGTTCCAGCCGCAGATCGCAAACACCTTGCCGCCCACCTTCCACACATCCGCGTTGCCCCACTGCACAACGTGGCTCGTGGCCTTGAGAGTGGCGCAGAAGGCGTTGAATTCGTCCCGGGTCATGGGGCGCAGTGTCACCGACCCGCTCAACACTGGCAAGCGGGTAGCGATGGCCATGCCAAAGGGATCAGCCCTTGTCCCAGTGCGCCACCACATCAAAACCGGCCGGCGAGGGCGGTCCTTCCATGAATTCGGCGAAATGGCCCCACAGCTCGGCCACCTTCGGCGCATTCGCGTTCGAGGTTTCCTCGCTCTCGACCACCGAAATCACATATCCGCTGCCGTCTTCGTTCATCACGTTGGTAAAGCAATGCATGCCGGGCATGCCCATTATTTCGGCCTTCAATTCATTCATTTTTGCCGTGGCCGCCTCACGCGTTCCAGGCTTCATCTTGAATTGGGTTATTCTTGCAAACATGGTTTTTCTCCCTGTCTGTGGGCGAAATTGCCGCTTGCAGCTTAGCATACACGGGCAATTTTCCGTACAGACACAGGCAGAACGATCGCTGCATGCGGACGAGACAACCGCAGGTCAATCCACTTGGGGGCGAACGAATTTGGCTGAACCAATTTTGCGTTGAGTTTGGCTTTTGGACCGGTCGGGCCTCGGCGCGACCGATTGAACTGGCGCCGGTGCGTTGAACCGATCTGTCGCGCCGGTTTCGCAGGCGATCCCGTTGCCATCGGGGTCGTTGCGCTCGTGATACCCCAATTGCCCCTTGCGCATCGGGCCAAGCCCGACCGAACGCGCCGCCTCGCAGCCCGCCAGCGCCCAAAGGTGCATCATCGCACCGGTGCGGTCATACTCGGACGTGCGCAGGTAGATACCCAAGGCGATGCCCGCAACGGTCACCGGCAGGGTCAGCACCATGAACAGGATGCGCCACGGCGAAAGCGCCCGCCGCCGCGTTGCCTCCGCAAGACACGTCTGTCGGTAGCCGAGCCTTGGGCGGCCTTCGTTTCATCGATCATGCGCCGTTTCTGAACCAACACTGTGGCAATGCCGTGGCGCCGACACCGAACCGGCCCACGGCGTCAACGCACCACATGCACCGCGCATTTGGCGTGGCGCACCACATGGGTCGCCGTCGACCCCAGCAGCAGATCCTGCATGCCGGGCCGGTGCGAGGCCAGAATGATCAGGTCAGGCTTGTTGGACTCGGCCCAGTCAAGGATCGTACGGCCTGAATGACCCTCAACCACGACGCCCTTGGCGTTTGGCAGCTTTGCGGCCAGGGTGTTGAGCTCGTCCTGGACCGCCTTGCGCGCCTCGGTCAGATATTCTGCCGGCATGTAGGAAATCGCATAGTCGGGAATGTGCTCGACCACATGCAACAGCGTCACCTTCGCATCCGGTGTCGCCAGGATCTTCGCCAGTTTCAGCGGCGCCGAGGTGTCACGCTCGGCATCGAAGGAAATCGGGACAAGAATATTGTGATACATGGCTCGCGCCTCCTTGAGTTTCGCCGGCAGAATGAAACGCCCGGCGGAAACGGACCTTGATCCAGGTCACGGTCAGTCGAAAGTTTCGGCAACGTCGTACATCACCGGCTCGAAACTTTTGCACAGTTCGTTGATCCGACGGTTGCGCTCTCGCATCTCGGGCGTCCGCAGCATGGCCAGAAAGTCCTCGCGCCGCCGCCACTGGGAATAGTTCGCGATCCGCGTCTGGGCGTCGTTGACATGCAGGCCCGCGGCAATGAACCCGGGCTGCTTGGAAATGAAGTCCGCATAGGCGTCCGTCAGCGCTTCGAGCAGGTCCTGGCATGTGCCCGGCGTCATTTCGAACGTGGTGATAACGGTCTGAACATTCGCATCTTTTGAAATCCTGGGCATCTTGCTCCTCCTGTTTTGAGATCAAGATTATCACAGCTTTTCGTAAGGTCTCGGTTTTCCTGCATTGGCGGGAACGCCCCGGTTCAAATGGCATTCAGAGAAATGAAAGCAAAGCTAACACTCTGTTAACCAAGATTGACGAATTTGCCTTCATGACCCGTTTGATCGCGCTTCTGCTCTCTTGTCTTCTTGCGTCCGGCCCGGCGCTGGCCGGTGCCTGGCTGCGCGAACAGAACAAGGCGTTCACGGCCCTGTCCGTGACCGGGTTCCGCCAAGAGGATGGGACGACCGCCTACAAGACGTCGCTGTACGCCGAATGGGGGCTGCGGCCGAACCTGACCATAGGGTTGGACGCCGAGGAACACCGCGATCTCTACGGCCATGCGCTGGTGTTCGCGCGGGTTCCCGTGGCGGATCTCGAAGAGGCGGGGCGTTTTGCCGCCGAATTCGGCATCGGCGCCCATCATCGGCAGCTTCAGGCCTGGGCGATGTACAAGGCGACATTGTCGTGGGGAAAAGGGTTCAAGACCCGGGTCGGCGGAGGGTGGATGGCGGTGGACGCGTCTTTTGAATACCGAACCCACGAGGCGGTGATCCGAAAGCTGGACTTTACCGCAGGCCTGTCCTCGCCGCGGCGCATCGACCCGCTGTTGCAGGTCGAAACCTCTTATGTGTCCGGGCGCCCGTTCTATTGGAGCGCCCGGCCATCCATCACGTATCGCCCGAAAGACGGCCCAAACACCTGGCTCGTGGGGCTCGAGAAGAACTCGTTCAAAGAGTCGGTCGGCCTCAAGCTATCCCTGTGGCGCGATTTCTGATCGCAGGCGACCGGCAGCGCTGAGACTGCCGGTCAACGGACGATCACCTCTCGACGCGCATGACCACAGTGACCTGACCACTCAGGCTTTCTGGCCACCGCAACCGCACCCGATCCTCTGCGCCACCCTGTTGCAATTGCACGTAAGGGGCCGCATAGCGAACCGCGCCCAGCGATGACTTGAGCGCCGCAACGGCCACAACACTGTCGCAACCGCGGGCTTGCCCGCCAAAGGGCAAGGCGCCACCGGAATCGACCAACCAGGCTTGCGCGGCCGAGTTCTGTTCGTGGCGCACCCGCAGAGGGTTGGCGGTTTTAATGGTCACGTTGTGATAGGTATTGTTGGCGAAGGTGACGTTGACAAAGCGGTCTGGGTCCAGCCCGGCAAAGCTGGTGTCGACGCGATCCACCCGATCGATCTTCCCATTGGCGGTACGGAACTTGTTGCCCGTAACCGTCAGCCCGTTCAGGAAGTGGCCGCTTCCATAGGGCCGGATAACGATATAGCTGAACCAGGCCGCGACATCGCTGCTGTAGAAGATGTTGTCAGTGATGCTCATGGCGCTGAACGAAAAGCCCGAGGCATAGTCAGGCGCGGCATCTCGTTCGTTGGTCCATTCGACAAAGCAGTTGTCAATGTAATTCTCGGCAATGGCCGAGCTGTTGTACGTGCCGATCATGACCAACCCGGCGTTCCGCACCCCGTTCGGAACGCTGTCCCCCTGAAAGAAGTGGTTGCCTAGAACAAGGTTGTTGTCGCCGCCCAGCACCGCAAAGTGATGGAACCGCACCGCCCGGTTGTGGCGCAACTTGACGTCATTGGCGTTGGCATTCAGCGCGATCGAACTGCGATCCGGCACATCCAGGGCCTCCTCGCTGGACAGAAACTGACACCCGTCGATCAGCATCCCCTGGCAGCCCACCCCGATCGAGGTGATGCCGCGATCCTTGGGCCGGCTGACGAAACAATTCTTCAATACGAAGGTGTTGCCACCCGGTGCTAGGCGAATGCCGCTGGACCGGCCGTTGCACTGGAATTCGATGTCCTCCATGCCGAATTTCTGCAACGCGCTGAAGCCGCTGAAGTCCAGCAGATACTTGAAATCCACGAAAGTGTAGGTCTGTGTTCCGGCGGCGTCATGGATCGGAGCGTTCAACGTGATCTCGTCCGCGCCTTCGTTTTTGGACCGCACATAGATTTCGCGTCCGACGCCGCTTCCCTGGACCAGGGCGCCGACCGGAATGTTGGCAACGTTTGCCACGTTGGTCAGCCTGTATGGATCCGCCGGATCATAGGTCGCGGTCGAGGTGAACGTCTGGGTATCCCACGCGGTGCTGTCCTTGACGTCGAACTGCCCGTTGCGGATCACGCGGCGGGTGGAATAGCTGGTGCGGTTCGGCACAGCGGCCTGCATATCGATGGGGGCCGAGACCGAAATCTTGCGGCCGCACAGATCCAACGACTCATGATCGACGTTGTTCAATAGCGCCTGAAACGCCTTCTTGAAGGCGAGCGCCTCGTCGCCAAACGCTGTGACATAGGTCGACAGGTCGAAATTCTTGGTCAGCAGCAGCATCCGGTCATCGGGCATAATGACCGTACCTTCGAAATCGACCTCCGAATCCAGCCCCACGTCCTGGCCCAGGTAATAGACGCCCTCGGGCACATAGACCCGGCGGCCGTTGGCGGCTTGATCGGCGGCCTCGAAAGCCGCGGAATCATCAGTGACCCCGTCGCCCACGGCACCGAAATCGCGCACGTCCACCAGGCTGATCATGTCGCGCAGAAACACGCCGGTCACGTCGGTGATCTCGATGTCATCGACGCGCACCACGGCCCCGTTGGCGCCTTCGATATCCAGCCCGAAATGCCCATAAATGGCCGACATGCCCCACGGCATGTCCACGCCGGAGCGCTGGCCAGTGCCGACGATGGCCGTGATCTCGTGAACCAAGCCATAGGCCGTCAGTTGCGTGGCAGGCCCCTGTTCAACCAGTCCCGGAACATGCATGTCGCCGGCACCGCCGGCCCAACCGGCAATCCGTACTTGCGGCAGCGGACCGCTGACCGCCTTGACCCGTGCCTTGATCTGCAAATAGCACCCTGGCAACAGCGGTGTCTGTCCCATATAGCGCAGCTGCTGGATTGTATTGACCTTCAAGATCTCCAGGCACCCGCCGAAATCTGCATCCGCCGGCACGAACGCCCCCGAACCCGATCCATCGTATGTGGGCGTACCGGGCGTCCCGTCGCCGCTTGACCATACATCCAGACCATTCGCGAATTGCGGCGGCATCAACACGATGCCGTCGGTGATTGCCTTGTTCATTGAATACCCTTTCCCAATCGCGCCACGCTCCAACGCGGCACAGGCCAGCTCCCAGGCCCGGATGTTTCCGGACACGCGGGCTTGAGATATCGGAAAGGATTTAACCGCCGCTCACGGCACCGTGACGGTGGGTGTTGCGTCAGGCCGCGGGGTCGGCGTTGCCCAGAAGGAGAACGCCATTGATTTTCCAGCCGCTCTCCCGCTGCACCATCTGATAGTCCAGGATATGCGCCCGACCGTCACCATCGACCACCATAACCTTTTGCCACCACTGGCCGTCGATCTGACGCAGGTCGAGAAACCTGACATCGGCCGGTCGCCAAACCATCGGATAGCCGTTGCGCACCATGGCACCGAAGTTTTCGGGCGTACGAAACAGGGTCTGGATTCCGGGGCTGGCGTAGGTGAAAGCGGTAACGAAGTCATCCGCCTGGAACGCCCGCATCTGGGCGCGGATATTAGCCTCGATCTCGGCGTTCTGGGCCAGGGCACCGGTTGCCATACCGGCGATCAGAGAAACGGCAATCAACAAACGACGCATGGGGCCACCTCCTGTGTCAGAGCGTAGCCCCGGGCGCGTTCGGGTCAAATCAGGCCAATTCTCCGGCCAGGGCCTTATCGATCAGGGCGATGGTTTCCGGCACGCCATAAAGCGCGATGAACCCGCCGAAGCGCGGCCCCTGGCTGGCGCCCAGCAGCACCTCGTACAGCACTGTGAACCAGGCGCGCATCGGATCGAATCGTTCGCGGCCGATCGCATAGACCACCGATTGCAACGCTTCGTCTTCGACCGGGCCGTCATAGGTCTCCAACGCCGCCTTCAGCGCCTCCAGCGCCTCGCGCTCCTGCTCGGTCGGCAGACGGAACGTGCGGGTCGGCTTGACGAAATCGTTGTAGTACCGCACCGCGAACCCGGCCGCCTGGTCCAGGTCGGGATGAGTCTCGGGTGTGGCCTCGGGCGCATAGCGGCGGATGAAGCCCCACAGCGTCTCCTTGTCCTCGGCGCCGGATACCGAGGCCAGGTTCAGCAGCATGGCAAAAGGCACGATAAGGGTAGATTCAGGCACCTCGCCGCCGTGGATATGCCAGACGGGGTTGTTCAACTGCGCCTTCAGCTCCTGCCCCGGATAGGCCCGCAGTTGCTGATGATATTCGTCCACCGCCTTGGGGATCACGTCGAAATACAGCCGCTTTGCCGTCTTGGGCTTCTGGTACATGAAGTACGACAGGCTCTCGGGCGCGGCATAGGTCAGCCACTCCTCCATCGACAACCCGTTGCCCTTCGATTTCGAGATCTTCTGACCGTGCTCGTCGTTGAACAGCTCATAGCTCAGCGACTCGGGCGGCTGCTTGCCCAGCGCCCGGCAGATCTTGGAGGATTGCGTGACCGAGTCGATCAGGTCCTTGCCCGACATCTCGTAATCCACGCCCAGCGCAGCCCAGCGCAGCGCCCAATCGGGCTTCCACTGCATCTTGACGTGACCACCGGTGACCGGGATCTCGACCCGCTCGCCATCGGGTTCTTCGTAGACGATGGTGCCCTTGGCGACATTGCGCTCCAGCGTCGGCACCTGCAACACATGGCCCGTCTTGGGCGAGATCGGCAGGAACGGCGAATAGGTCTCGCGCCGCTCGGAGCCGAGCGTCGGCAGCATGATCTCCATGATCTTGTCGAACCGTTCCAGCGCCACCAGCAGCATCTCGTCAAAGCGCCCGGAGGTGTAATACTCGGTGGCCGAGGCGAACTCGTAGTCGAAACCGAAACTGTCGAGAAACTCGCACAGCCGCGCGTTGTTGTGCTGGGCAAAGCCCTCATGCGTGCCGAACGGATCGCGCACCTTGGTCAGCGGCAGGTTCAGGTCCTGCTTCAGCTCTTCCTGCATCGGCACGTTGCCGGGCACCTTGCGGAACCCGTCCATGTCGTCGGAAAAGCAGATCAGCTTGGTGGGGATGTCGCTCAGCTGTTCAAAGGCGTGACGCACCATCGAGGTCCGCGCCACCTCGCCGAAGGTCCCGATATGCGGCAGGCCCGAGGGGCCATAGCCGGTCTGGAACAGCACGTATCCCTTTTCCGGCGGAGCCTTCTGATAGCGTTTGAGCACCCGGCGCGCCTCTTCGAAAGGCCAGGCCTTGGACGACATCGCGGCTTCACGCAGTTCAGACATTTGATCGGGTCTCCATCGGGACAAACAGCGCCGGCCACCCCATGCAACCGGACCACCCCTCCTATTGTGCCGGTGCAGCATAAGTCAATAAAGCACGCCCCCTCCTGCCCGACAAAACTGCTGTTTTTCGCAGCAACCTCGCACCCGCCAGGTCCTGCCGCACACCAGGGTCGTTCGGCGCGTTCGCAAGAAGCGGTTGAACCCTGCTGCGCGCGCTCCTATCGTGCCGCGGCAGACAGCCCAATTCAGGACGAACCGATGACCCAAGCCGTTGCCCACCCCATGTCGCCCCAGGACTGCCTCGTGGCAATCATGGTGGCCGTCTCCGCATCTGACGAGAACATCCGCACGGCCGAACTGGTCAAGATCGAGGCTGCGGTGAACATGCTGCCGGTTTTTGCTGAATATGACATCGACCGCATGCGGCGCGTCTCGCAGATCGTGTTCGACCTTTTCGAGCAGGAAGACGGCCTGGATGCGCTATTCGGTCTGATCCGAGACAACCTGCCGGAGCGGCTGCATGAAACGGCCTATGCGCTGGCCTGCGACGTAGCTGCCGCAGATGGTGCGCTAGCCGAAACCGAGCTGCGCCTGCTGGAAGAAATTCGCTATGAACTGAGCATCGACCGCCTGCATGCCGCCGCGATCGAACGCGGCGCCCGGGCCCGGCACACGGTCTGACGCGGTTCGGCTCAGCTTCCGTACAGCGCGCCCCAGCGTTCGATCAGCGCCTTCTGCAGCCTGCGAGACCGACGGTTCCAGCTGCGCGCGCCGTCGGGGCGTTCCCGGGCTTGACGCGGGATAGTCGCACGGTGCGCCATGTCGGCGGTGAAGATCGCAAAAGCCAGATCGGTTCCGCCGGCCGTGGTCAGAAACCCGCCAAGACCGGACACGAAATTCAACGTCCCGGTCTTGGCATCGACCCGGACCGGGTTTCCGACCACACGCCTCCCCTTGGCGTCCGTCAACGTGAACGGCTTGAGCAACGGCCGCAGCAGCCCATCCTGCCGGGCGGCGACCAGCGCCTTGACCAGATCCGAAGGCGCCATACGAGACGCTTCACCCAGACCCGAATGATCCACCATCGCAATCCGTCTGGTCCCGTATTTTGCGGCGGCCCAGCGGTTCATTTCGGCGGCGGATGCCGCCAATGAACCCGGGTACACCCCGCGCGCCCTTGTCGCAGCCATCCCCACCATCTCGGCCGTCAGGTTCGTGGAATATTTGAGCATGCCCTTCAGGATGCTGTCCAACGCATCGCTCTGATGCACAACCAGCACCTGTCCCCGTGGGGCCTGCCGCGTGACCTGCACCCGGCCCAGAACGATCCCGTTTACCCGGGCCAGCGTTCGGAAAACGTCGCCGGCATAAAGCGCCGGCTTGCGCACCGGCAACCACCGCGCGCCGCCCTTGCCCAACGCGCCCTTGGCCACTGTCCACCGGTCCTGCCGGGCGCTGCGTTGATAGGTGTAAATCGGCAGACTGCGCGGCTCGACCCGAATCCGCGCCATGTCCACGGACGGGGTGTAGTTGGCGCTGCGCGCATCCATCGACACGTCGTACCCCGAAGTCCCCAGTTTCCACTCGAAATGCACGCGGTTGAAGTTCAGCGAGATACCGCTGACCGACGGACTGTAACCCACATGGTCCGGCTGACCCGGGTCAATGCTGAACACAAAGGGCAAGGCCCCGTCATACACCTTGAAGGCGCCGCGCACCTCGGTCACCCCGGCCTTGCGCAGATTGGCGGCCATACCTGCCAGCGCATCGGTATCCAACAGCGGATCACCGCCGCCCGCCAGAATCAGATCGCCCTCCAGGATACCGTTCTCGATGGGTCCATCCGCAATCAGCGCCGTCTCGAACCGATGGTCTGGTCCGAGCACATCCAGCGCGTAAAGCGCCGTCAGCGCCTTGGCGACGCTGGCTGGCGGCAACCCCTGATCGCCCCCGAAAGCCTCAAGTTCTGCGCCTGTTTCGACATCGGCTACGGCAAAGACCACCTCGCCTTTAAGGCCCGCCGCCGCAACGATCCTCTCGGCCGCGGAGAGCTCGGCACCCCGAGCAATCGGCCGCAACGACACCGCTGGCGCACCGGCCGCGCCGACTGTGGGGATCAAACTGGCCCCCAATCCCCCCAAAAATACACGGCGCGAAAAACGATCAGGCATGGGTCAATTAAAATCCCATAGATCAGAGCAGACAACTGCTCAAATCCAATATGCGCCAACAGGGGCCATTCCGGCAACACTTCAACCTGTCCATTCGCCGCTGGAACGAATCTGGGTCGAACTGACGTCAATCATCGGCACGTTCACGAAACACCAAGCAGGAGAGTCGGCACGACCCAGCAGGTGCCGTGCAGTCCCGTCGATGCGATACCGCGCATAGATCCGCGCCGCGGGCGACATCCGCGCCGAGATCCTGTCTCCGGGCCGGGCAACAACACCGACCGAAACGTTGTCCATGATCCAGCGCCAGTCCTTCCAAAGGTGGAACTGCGCGAGGTTGTCGGCGCCCATCAGCCAGACGAACCGGACGCCGGGATACAGGCGGCGCAGGGCGGCCAGCGTATCGGCCGTGGCCCGCGTGCCGATACGCGCCTCGATATCCGTGACCGCGACGCGGGGATGACGCAAGATCGCGCGCGCCGCCTCCATGCGGCGCATCAATGGCGCGGGACCGCGCTCCTTCAGCGGGTTGCCCGGCGACATCAACCACCAAACGCGGTCCAGCCCGAAGGCCTTCATCGCCTCCAACGTCGCGTGGACATGCCCCGCATGCGGCGGATCGAATGACCCGCCGAACAAGCCAACGACCTGCCCGGGCCGCGCGAATGGGATGGCGCTTCGAAACATCCTCCGTGGATGTTCAGAACCGGGCGGACTTGTCAATCCAAGGCCGCCACCGGACGGCGAGCGAATGTACGGAACGCATCAGCTTGCCCCGCTTGCCATGCTTGGCTATCAAGCGGGTCAACCCGAATTCCCCGATCCAGAGGACGTGACATGGCCGCCTATCAATATGTCTACCACATGCAGGGTGTCTCGAAGACCTATCCCGGTGGCAAGAAGTGTTTTGAGAACATCCACCTGAGCTTTCTGCCCGGCGTGAAGATCGGTGTCGTCGGCGTCAACGGCGCCGGTAAATCGACCCTGCTCAAGATCATGGCCGGCCTCGACAAGGACTTCACTGGCGAGGCGTGGGCCGCCGAAGGCGCCAAAGTGGGTTATCTACCGCAGGAGCCGCAGCTGGACCCAAACCTGACCGTCCGTGAAAACGTCATGCTGGGCGTGGCCGAGAAAAAGGCCAAGGTCGACCGCTTCAACGAGATCGCGATGGAAATCGCCGAGAACTACTCGGACGAGTTGATGGAAGAGATGACCGCCCTGCAGGACGCGATCGACGCGGAAAACCTGTGGGATCTGGACAGCCAGATCGACGTGTCGATGGAGGCGCTGCGCTGCCCGCCCGACGATGCCGATGTCACAACCCTTTCGGGCGGCGAGAAACGCCGCGTGGCGCTGTGCAAGCTGCTGCTCGAAGCGCCTGACATGCTGCTGCTCGACGAACCGACCAACCACCTGGATGCCGAGACCATCGCCTGGCTGCAGCAACACCTGATCGACTACAAGGGCACCATCCTAATCGTCACCCACGACCGTTACTTCCTGGATGACATCACCGGCTGGATTTTGGAACTCGACCGTGGCCACGGCATCCCGTACGAGGGCAACTATTCCTCGTGGCTGGAACAGAAGGCCAAGCGGCTGGAGCAGGAAGCCCGCGAAGACAAGTCCAAGCAGAAGACCCTACAGCGCGAACTGGAATGGATGCGTCAAGGTCAAAAGGCCCGCCAGGCCAAATCCAAGGCCCGCATCAACGCCTACAACGAACTGGCCCAGCAATCCGAACGCGAAAAGCTGTCGCGCGCCCAGATCGTCATTCCCAACGGCCCGCGCCTGGGCAGCAAGGTGATCGAGGTCAACGGGTTGTCCAAGCACATGGGCGACAAGCAACTGATCGAGGATCTCTCGTTCAGCCTTCCGCCGGGCGGCATCGTCGGCGTCATCGGCCCCAACGGCGCCGGTAAATCGACCCTGTTCAAGATGCTCACCGGCCAGGAAAAGCCCGATGCAGGCACCATCGAATACGGCGATACGGTGCAGCTGTCTTATGTCGATCAATCGCGTGACGACCTCAACGACAACGACACCGTGTGGGAGGCCATCACCGGCGGCGCCGAGATCATCCAACTGGGTGACGCGCAGGTCAATTCCCGCGCCTATTGCTCGTCATTCAACTTCAAGGGCGGCGACCAGCAGAAAAAGGTCTCGCTGCTCTCAGGGGGCGAGCGCAACCGCGTCCACATGGCCCGCCTGCTGAAAGAGGGCGGCAACGTCTTGCTGCTGGACGAACCGACCAACGATCTTGACGTCGAAACCCTGCGCGCGCTGGAAGACGCGCTGGTCGATTTCGCCGGCTGCGCAGTCGTGATCTCACACGATCGTTTCTTCCTCGACCGGATCTGTACGCATATCCTGGCCTTCGAAGGTGACGCCCATGTCGAATGGTTCGAGGGCAACTTTGCCGAATACGAGGAAGACAAGAAACGCCGTCTGGGGCCGGATGCGCTGGAGCCCAAACGGCTGAAGCACAAGAAGTTCGCGCGATGAGACAGTTGGAATGAGAATACGTTCGCGGATATGTCCGCCCCGTAATCGTGACAGGGTCAATACAGGCTGCTTCGCAGTATCGAAAGGCTAAAGTGATGATTAGAGCATCCAAGCGACGCATCCAGCATTGCCGTTCGCTACTTCAGGAGAGGCTCGCCTTGCTGGAATCTAAACTTTCGCGGTCTTTCGAGCGCAAAAAGAACGCGATCAATCGCCAACTGAACTATCACCGTGGACGGCGCGAAGTTCGGCAAACGGGTTTTTGGTTCGTGGACATCCCGCGCACATCATCTTCGTCCATTCGAGCGCAACTTGGTGAAAGGTTTGGTATTGGTCATGGAAAGCTGAATATCCCCGAAAAAGACAAAGCGACCGAACAGATTTTTGAAGACCACCTGACCGCCGTTGAAATGCGCGACCTCCTTGGCGTTGAACTCTGGGAGAAGATCTTCACTTTCACGGTCGTGCGCAATCCGTGGGAGCGGATTCTGTCTCTGTACATGTACATGCGAAAAAACACGTCAGCTGTGGACGATTTGACATTTGAGCAGTTCGTGAAAAGCATCCATCAGGAACGTCTGTCCCCGGGCTCAACGATATTTACGTACCGTCCACTGACGCGAACGTGCCTGGAATTCATTTCTGATGAAAAAGGCAAAATCATCGTCGACAAGATCGTTCGATTTGAAAACCGACAGGAAGAATTGCCGAAAATCGGACAACAAATCGGCTGCCCGGAACTCGGCTCTCTGAAAATCAACAGCGCGCGTCCGCAGAAATCAAGGTACCAAGACTCTTACACTGACGAACTTCGTGATTTGGTCGCTGAGATCTATGCGCAGGACATTGACTATTTTGGCTATTCGTTCGACGAGCCGACGGATAACCAAGACTCAAGCAGCGCGGATAGCGGTTAGGTAGGTTTCGGCTCTGCTACAGAAGGCAGTAGCGTCGAAAAAATGCCGCAAATACCTTTTCGCTCGCCGACAGTCGGATAAACTGAACAAATAGCCGCCATTACGCAAGACAACTGGCTTTTCCCATTGCTGCCAGGCCCAGACGAGGTTGAAATTGAAGAAACTGTTCGAAAAACTGCATCGTTCCGTTGATGAAGATCCGACACCCATCGAGCCGCCGATGCAGGAACAAGAGCTTTTCCTAGCCGCCAAGGAGCGGGTCTTGGAGGCGAACAACCGACCAAAGACACACAAGTCTTTTCTATTCTTCACCACGCATAAGTGTGCTTCGACCTTCGTCACCGCCCTGTTGGAAGAGCTTGCAGATCAAAGCGAATATGAAACCTTCAACTACGCCAGTGCGTATTGGGAACTGGGCGATGCGGTTGACTCGGCGGGCCTTCACATCCGCAAATTCCTTCCGCAGAACTACGATATGCTCTTCCGGCAATACGGCGAAATCTACGGCCCGCTCCGATTTCCTGTAGAGTTTCCCGGCCGGGAGAACTTCAAGCACATTTTCTTCTTTCGTGATCCGCGCGACGTCCTTGTTTCTTCCTTTTATTCATGGGCGTATACTCATCCGGAACCCCTGAACACCAAGGCTCGCGAGAAATTCTTGGAGAAGCGCGCCAAGTTGTCCGAGGAAGGAATCGACGCATATGTGCTCAGGCAAGCACACGAGTGGATTCTGCCGTTGTTCACGGAGTACCGAGAACTCGCCGAGACGGTTCCGGATGCCTTGTTCTTGACATACGACGAGTTCTCGCAACACACGGATGTCTTCCTGCGCAAGGTCACCGACTATCTTGAGATCGACCTGAGCGAGGAAAGCATTGAAAAACTGTCGAATTTTGCAAGCCCCATCCAGAAAGGCGCGCCAAAGCTGGAACACAAACGTTCGGGCAAAAGCGGGCAGTGGAAAAATGAGCTCAAGCCGGAAACCGCCGACGAACTGAATCGGATTCTTGCACCGATTCTGGACTATTGGCGGTTTTGATCCCGACATGTTCGCCCCGGTCGTGGTGACAATCGCCCTTGTCACCTGACCCGGGCAGTGCCATATACAACAAGCTTACGTTTTTCTACTTCGACCTACTGTCTCCGTTTTCGGCGTTCAGTCTATCGATACAGACAACGACGCCAGGCTGCCGCACTTCCGCGGGCAGCACCAAAACAGGAGACTACGGAATGCCCGCAGGCACCGTGAAATGGTTCAACACCACCAAAGGCTACGGCTTCATCGCACCCGAAACAGGCGGCAAGGACGTGTTCGTGCACATCTCGTCCGTCGAGCGTTCGGGCCTGACCGGCCTGGCCGACAACCAGAAAGTGACGTACGAGCTGCGTTCGGGCCGTGACGGCCGCGAAAGCGCCGACAATATCGAACTGGTGTAAGACCCTAAGGGTGGGCGCTCAAGCCCACCCTATCCCTTTACCCAAGCCACGATCTGCCCGCCCCGCATCGCGCCGGACTGCCGCTTGGTCTCTTTCCCCCGCTGAAACTCCACCATCGTCGGGATACCCCGGATCCGATACCGCGCACCGGCGGATTGGTGTTTCTGAGTGTCCAGCTTGACCAACCGGGCCTGCCCGGCCAGCGTGTCGGCCGCTTTCGAGAACTCGGGTGCCATCATGCGGCAGGGTCCGCACCACGGCGCCCAGAAATCGACCACCAACGGCAGGTCGTCATGTTTTGCCGCCTTCTCCAATATGGCCGGGTCCACTTCGACCGCCTTGCGCGGAACCAACGCAGCGCCACAGGTCCCGCATTTAGGACCGGCCGCCAGTTTTTCTGTGAGTACGCGGTTGAGTTGACCGCATTCCAGACAGGTCAATGTCTTGTCAGCCATTCCGGCTCCCATATTCAACTTCTCGAATGCATATAGGCAGGATGGCCGACCGTGCAATGGCCGCACCAAACACGTTCCATCCGTATTTCACGACCAAGCAGCACAAGGCAATCAGTACTGAAACGTCGGTGCATCAGAAAGCCCGCGCGAACTTTCTAGCGATCCTCTTTGACGGCTTCGACCAGCTCCAGAACCCTCGGGCCAAGGTTTTCCACGATCAACGCCACCCCTCGAGAGTTGGGATGAATGCCATCGGGCTGCATGTATGCCCGGGCCGCGCCCGGGTCGCCCCCAGCCGACAGCCCGGCAAAAAAACTGGGCGCAAAGATGGTGCCGTATTGTTGGGCCAGCTCCGGATAGATGGCGTTGAACGCGTCTTTGTAGTCCGCCCCGTAATTGCCCGGCGCCTGCATGCCGATCAGTAGAACCGGAACGCCCGCGGCCTGGGCCGTCTGCAGAATGCGCTCGAGATTGGTGCGCGACACTTGCGGCTCGATCCCTCGCAACAGGTCGTTGCCGCCCAGCGCGACGATCATGGCGTCGACATCCGGCGTCAGAGTCCAGTCGACCCGCGCCGCGCCGCCCGCCGTGGTATCGCCCGAGACCCCGGCATTGATCACCCGCGCCTCAACGCCGCGTTCCCGCAACCAGCGGGTCAACTGCGGTACGAACCCGTCCTGCTCGATCAGCCCATAACCCTGCGTCAGCGAATCCCCCAGCGCCGCGATGACGACCTGCTCGGCTGTGGCCGCAAAGCCGCAAACGGCAAATGCGCCCGCCGTCAGCACCTTGCGCAAATTCCGCATCGCTCCATATCCCATCTAAATCGCTCCAGCCGGATTGCCCGATGACTACACCCGTTCTGACCCTTGAAAATGCCGCTTTGACGCTGAATGGCAATGCCGGACCCATCGAAATCCTGCACGACATCTCCCTTTCGGTAGGCCGGGGCGAGTCTCTGGGCCTGATCGGCCCGTCCGGATCGGGCAAGTCGTCTCTGCTAATGCTGATGGGGGGGCTCGAACGGGCCTCGGCGGGCCGAGTTACGGCGCTGGGGCACGACCTGACCACGATGGACGAAGACGTGCTGGCCCGCTTCCGCCGTGATGCAATGGGTGTCGTCTTTCAGAATTTCCACCTGATCCCGACCATGACCGCTTTGGAAAACGTCGCCACACCGTTGGAACTGGCCGGCCACCGCGATGCCTTTGTCCGGGCCGAGGCCGAGCTGGACGCGGTGGGCCTGTCGCACCGGCGCGATCACTACCCTGCGCAGTTGTCCGGGGGCGAGCAGCAGCGGGTCGCCCTGGCCCGCGCATCGGCGCCGCGCCCGCGGATTCTACTGGCGGACGAGCCCACCGGCAACCTGGACGAAGCCAACGGCGCCGCGATCGTCGATCTGCTGTTCGGCCTGCGCGACCGCCACGGCGCGACGCTGATCCTTGTCACCCACAGCCGAAGTCTGGCCGCCAGATGCGACCGGGTCGTGCACCTGCGCGACGGCCGCATCAACGAAGATACCGCGCAAGAGGCCGCGGAATGAGCCTGAGTCAGGCCGCGCGGCTGGCCCGGCGCGAATTGCGCGGCGGGCTGAACGGATTCCGGGTATTCCTGGCGTGTCTGACCCTGGGCGTGGCGGCGATTGCCGCGGTGGGGTCCGTCCGCCAAGCCATTCAAACCGGCCTGACGCAAGAGGGCGCGGCCCTTTTAGGGGGCGACGCGCAGATCGAGCTGACCTATCGCTTTGCCGATGATGCCGAGCGCGCATGGATGGAACGCACCGCGGCGGAGGTGTCCGAGGTAGTCGATTTCCGCTCGATGGCCGTGACCCGAAACGGGCCCGACCCCATGCGCGGACTGACGCAGGTCAAGGCGGTAGACGACACCTATCCCCTGATCGGCACGGTTGTCCTGAATCCCGATATCTCGCTCTCCCGCGCGCTCGATGGTGAAGGCACCCGTCCCGGTGCTGTGATGGATCCGGTTCTGATCGAACGGCTAGGTCTGGCTATCGGCGACCGTTTTGCGCTGGGAACCCAGGAATTCATCCTGACCGCCGCCTTGATCCACGAACCCGATGCCGCTGGCGACGGGTTCACGCTGGGCCCGCGGACCCTTGTCCGCACGCGGGATCTGCGCGCCTCTGGCCTGCTGCAACCCGGCACGCTGTTTTCCACCAAGTACCGGCTCGACCTGCCGCCCCAAGCGGATCTGGCCGCGGTATCGGCGCAAGCGGCGCAGGTCCTGGACGGGTCCGGTATGCGCTGGACAGATGCGCGCAACGGGGCGCCGGGCATTGCTGAATTCGTGGCGCGTCTGGGCGCGTTCCTCGTACTGGTCGGCCTGTCCGGGCTGGCAGTGGGTGGTATCGGCGTCTCGGCCGCGGTGCGCGCCTATCTTGCCCGCAAGATCGAAACCATCGCCACGCTGCGAATCCTAGGCGCCGACCGGGCCACGATCTTTCAGACCTACCTGATCCAGATTGGCGTTCTGTCGGTCTTCGGAATCGCCGCCGGCGCCTTGCTGGGCGGTTTGGCACCGGTTCTGCTGGCCCCGGTGATCGAGAGCCGCCTTCCCGTTCCTGCGGTATTCGCGCTCTATCCCCAGCCGCTGTTCGAGGCCGCGCTTTATGGCCTGCTGACCGCGCTTGTATTCACGCTCTGGCCGCTTGCCCGCACCGAAGACGTCCGTGCCGCTACCCTGTTCCGCGATGCGCTGTCCGCGGCCCGGGTCCTGCCGCGCCCGGCATTCCTGCTGGCCACGGCCATGGCCCTTACTGCACTGATCGCCACCGCCGCAGTGTTCAGCGGATCCACGCGGCTGACGCTCTGGACGGCTGCAGGGTTCCTTGGCGCCCTGACGCTGCTGGCCCTTTCGGCCTTCGCCATCCAGCAGGTTGCACACTGGTCTGCCCGGCGGGCCCGAGGCCGCCCGGCCTTGCACTGGGCACTGGCCGCCATTTCCGACCCGCGCGAAGGGGCGGCCCCGGTCGTTCTGTCGCTGGGGCTGGGCCTGTCGGTTCTGGCAGCCGTCGGCCAGATCGACGGAACCCTGCGCAACGCGATCTCGGGCAACCTGCCCGACGTGGCGCCCTCGTATTTCTTCGTGGACATCCAGAAGGACCAGATGTCCGGGTTTCTGGACCGGCTGGAAAACGATCCCGGCGTTACGCGGGTGGAAAGCGCGCCGATGCTGCGCGGCATCATCACCCGGATCAACGGCCGCCCGGCGCACGAGGTGGCCGGAGACCATTGGGTTCTGGAAGGCGACCGAGGCGTGACCTATTCGGAACATTCACCGCGGAATGCACGCATCACGGCAGGCGACTGGTGGGCGCCGGACTATTCCGGCCCGCCGCAGATCAGCTTTGCCACCGAAGAGGCCGAAGAGATGGGCCTGAAACTGGGCGACACCCTGACCGTCAATATCCTGGGCCGAGACATCACGGCCACGATCACCTCGCTGCGCGAGGTGGACTTCTCGACCGCCGGCATGGGCTTTGTCATGTCGATGAACCCGGCCGCACTGGCCGGCGCGCCGCACAGCTTCATCGCCACCGTTTATGCCGAGGAACGGGCCGAGGCCGCCATCCTGCGCGATTTGGCCGATCAATTCCCCAACATCACCGCGATCCGCGTGCGCGACGCGATCGACCGCGTCTCGGGCCTGTTGGCGGGGCTGGCGTCGGCCACATCCTATGGGGCGGGCGTGTCGCTGCTGACCGGGTTTCTGGTGCTGATCGGGGCGGCGGCCGCCGGTGAACCCGCCCGGCGCTACGAGGCCGCGATCCTCAAGACCATCGGCGCGGACCGCCGAAAGATCCTACTCAGCTTTGCGCTGCGCTCGGCCTTGCTGGGCTTGGCGGCAGGCAGCATCGCGCTGGCTGCAGGCGTACTGGGCGGGTGGGCCGTGGCGACCTACATTTTCGATACCCGGTACACGATCATCTGGCCCGCGGCCCTGGGGATCGTGGCGGGGGGGTTGATCGTCACACTGCTGGCGGGCCTTGCCTTCGCACTGCGCCCGCTGTCCGCCAGCCCGGCGCGCATCCTGCGCGCCAGTGACTGATAATCACCGAGCGCAAGTCACGGGCTGCAGAATCTTCAACAACGGATCGTTGTCACAGACCAACGCATCCAGCGTGATTTCGTCCAACGAAGCAAAAAACACCTCGGCCGCATCCTGCAGGGCCAGGCGCAACCGGCAGGCATCAGTCAACGGGCAGGTGTTGTCGGCATCCGCAAAACATTCGGCGATCGGCAAGTCGCCCTCGACATGGCGAAAGACCGACCCGATCCGGATTTGATCGGCCGAGCGGCCCAGTTCCATCCCGCCGTTCCGGCCACGCTGCGTGCTCAGATACCCCAGCTGGCTGAGCTGGTTGATCACCTGCGCCAGGTGGTTTTCCGAGATGTTGCACACCTCGGCGATTTCCGACTTGGTCACCAGCCGGTCGGGATGGGCCGCGCAATACATCAGCAGCCGCACCGCGATATTCGTTCGTTTGGTGATCCGCATGAGATCCTCCCCCCGAAAAACAAGATGCAGCCTTATTGCACGCAGCGCAAAAAAACGGTTTGACATACATCAATCGAAACTTCGGACAGCGCGTGAATGACTGACCCGTATTTCTTTGGCTATGGCAGCCTCGTGAATCTGGCCACACATGACTTCCCCGACCCGCATCCGGCCCGTCTGCGCGGCTGGCGGCGCGCCTGGTGCCACACCGACCTGCGCCCGGTGGCCTTCCTGACAGCGGTCCCCGACGCACAGTCCGAGATCGACGGGATGATCGCCCATGTTCCCAAGAACGACTGGGCCGCGCTGGATGAACGCGAATGGGCCTATGACCGGGTCGCGGCCACCGAGCAGGTCAGCCATCCCCTGCCGCGCGAGATCGAGATCGCGGTCTATGCCGTCCCGCTACAGCGGCAGAATGATCCCAACCGGAATCATCCGATCCTGCTCAGCTATGTCGACGTGGTCGTGCAGGGCTATCTGCGCGCCTTCGGTGAAACGGGTGTCCGGGATTTCTTTGACACGACGGATGGCTGGAACGCCCCAATCCTGAACGACCGGGCCGAGCCGCGCTATCCGCGTCACCAGCAACTGCGCCCGGAAGAAACCGACCTGGTGGATGCCCACCTGAACCGCATCGCTGCGCAGATCGTTCAGGCCGCATGACAAAGGCGGGTCCAGTTCGAGCCCGCCTTGTCGTTTGTTCGAGTTCACTCACGCCTGCACGGCACGGGCCTATGTGCGCGCGCGGATAACCTGCAGCAACGGCATCAGAGCCGCCATCTCGGGCCCCCGCTCCATACCGGTCAGCGCCTTGCGCAGGGGCATGAACAGGCCCTTGCCTTTGCGGCCGGTCGCCTCTTTCACAACCGCCGTCCACTTGCCCCAGGTCTCGCCGTCAAACGGCCCCTCGGGCAGCAATTCCATCGCCTGCGCAACGAATTCGCGGTCCTCCTCGTCGATAAGCGGCTCGGTCCCGTCGCGGCACAGCTCCCACCAACCCTTCAGGTCGTTCAGCGTGGTGATGTTCTCGCGCGCCATCATCCAGAACGGTTCGGCCAGTTCATCGGGCACACCGGCCGCGGCAACCGCGTCGGCAACCTTCTCGAGCGGTAGCGTCTGCAGATACCGGGCCGTCAGCGGGAACAGGTCCTGCACGTCGAACTTGGTCGGCGCCGACCCGAACCGGGTCACGTCGAAACCTTCGATCAGCTCAGCCATGTCGCTGCGCAGTTCCACCGGATCTGACGACCCCAGACGGGCCATCAGGCTCAACAGCGCCATCGGCTCGACACCCTGCTCGCGCAGATCGCGCAGCGCCAGAGTCCCCAACCGTTTGGACAGCGCCTCACCTTGCGGGCCGGTCAAAAGCGAATGGTGCGCAAAGTTCGGAACGGTTCCGCCCAAGGCCTTGATGATCTGGATCTGGGTCGCGGTGTTGGTGACATGATCGGCGCCGCGCACCACGTCCGTCACGCCCATCTCGGTGTCATCCACCACCGAAGCCAGCGTGTACAGAACCTGCCCGTCGCCGCGGATCAGCACCGGATCCGACACCGAGGCAGCGTCGATCGACACGTCACCCAGGATGCCGTCTTTCCATTCGATGCGCTCGTGATCCAGCTTGAACCGCCACACGCCGTTGCCGCGCTCGGCCCGCAGCGCCTCTTTCTCGGCCTCCGACAGGTTCAGGGCGGCCCGGTCATAAACCGGCGGCTTGCCCATGTTCAGCTGCTTCTTGCGCTTGAGGTCCAGCTCGGTCGGGGTCTCGAAGGCCTCGTAGAACCGGCTGATCTCGCGCAGCTTGTCGGCGGCCTCGGCATAGCGGTCCAGCCGGTCCGACTGCCGCTCGACCCGGTCCCAGTGCAGGCCCAGCCACTCGAGGTCCTGCTTGATCGCATCGACATATTCCTCCTTCGACCGCTCGGGGTCGGTGTCGTCGATGCGCAGGATGAACGTGCCGCCGGCCTTGCGGGCGATAAGATAGTTCATCAGCGCGGTGCGCAGGTTGCCCACATGAATGTAACCGGTGGGCGACGGGGCGAAGCGGGTCGTTGTCATGGATGTCTCCTGTTGGCGCGGCTCTTGTCATATGGGCGCGTTTTTGTCCAGCGATTGCTGGGTGGCCGACGCCGCCCGGGGTTGCCGGGACGCGCGGCCACCCTAGTTCATCACGCGTGATCACACAGGGAGACAGTTCAATGACACCGAAATTCACCCGCCGCGCCGCTTTGGGTGCCGCAGCCGCGCTGCCCCTTGCCGCCTCGGTCAAACCAGCCCTGGCCGCCGGACCGGGGGCCATGGCCAATTCGGCCGCCGCCCGCAGCTTCATGCTGGGCGATCTCACCGTGACGACCCTGCTTGACGGCAGCCTGCCACGGGACGGCGCCAAGGAAATCTTTGGGGGAGGCGCCTCGGACGAGGAATTCGCCCGAGTGTCGGCGGAAAACTTCATCCCTGCCGACAAGGCCCAGTTCTTCTTCACGCCCACGCTGGTGAACACCGGCAGCGAAATGATCCTGTTCGACACGGGCCTGGGCCAGGGCGGCATTCAAAAGGCCTTGGCCGATGCCGGCGTTTCGCCCGATGACATCGACGTGGTGGTTCTGACCCACATGCACCCCGACCACATCGGCGGGATGACCACGAATGACGCTCCGACCTTTGCCAACGCGCGCTATATCACGGCCGCGACCGAATATGACTTCTGGTCGGCGCAAGAGGCCGGAAACCGCGTCGGTGACATGGTGGCCGCCAAGGTCACTCCGATGGCGGACAAGATGACCTTCGTGGAAGACGGCGCCGAGGTCGCGCCGGGCATCACCGCCATGGCCGCATTCGGCCACACGCCCGGGCATATGGTCTATCACCTGGAAAGCAACGGTCAGCGGTTGATCCTGACTGCGGATCTGGCCAACCACTATGTCTGGTCCTTCGCCCATCCCGAATGGGAGGTTCGGTTCGACATGGACAAGTCTGCGGCGACCGCGGCGCGGCGCAAGGTTCTGGGCATGCTGGCCGCCGACAAGGTGCCGATGATCGGATATCACATGCCCTTCCCGGCTGCAGGCTTCGTCGAACAGCGCGGTGAAGGCTTCCGCTTCGTGCCCGTCAGCTATCAGATGATGGGGTAAACGACGGCGCACCATTGGACTGCCCGCGCTTAGCGCGGGCTTTTCTAGGCTGGAAGTTCGACAATAACAGTTGCTGGGTGCCGCTCTGCTGCTCTCAACGCTCGGTCTCGACGCACCCCGCCCGGGCTCAGGCCGCGCCAGCCAGTTCCGCCAGTTTCTGCCTAAAGGTCCCCACCAGGCTCGGCGCGGACTGCCCATCGTCGGGTTCCTCGTCGGCACGCAGATCAGGAAATTCCGGGCGCTTGATCGCTGCGGCCGGCATTCGGCGCCGTTCCTTTTGCAAAATATCCGCGATCGAGGCATCCACGTCCGCCACATCCAAATCTTGCGGCGGCGACTTCATCGCTTTGTACTGCAAAGGAGCATGCAGCGGCTTGTCATAATCGTTAAACATCTCAACACCAACCAACTAACGTTCGGCACCCCACCACGGATGCTTTACCAGCGGCCCTGTCTTTCAAGATGCACGCGGCCGAAACGGCCAATCAAGGCAGGACCTGTACCAAATTATGTCGAAAAGATGTCATCGCAGCAAGGATCTGCGGGGCCAAAGCCTCTATCCGGCCAACAAAACACACAATGATGGATATTCAGATGACATTGTTTCTTTTCGCAAAACTAAACTGTGCATTTTGCCGCCCAAGACTCATCCCGGGCGTGCGGCTCACCCGCGATCCCGCCAGCGGTTCACGATCGGATAGCGCCGGTCCAACCAGAAGGCCCGTTTGGTTAGCCGGGTGCCCGGCGCCGACTGGAATCTCTTGTATTCGCTGATGTAGATCAGATGCTCGACCCGGCGGGCATCGGCCTCGTCGAACCCGGCGGCGACGCAATCGGCGATCGAACCGTCCCGATCCACGAGAATCTCAAGAATGCCATCCAGCACCGGATAGTCAGGCAGGCTGTCGCTGTCCTTCTGATCCTCGCGCAGCTCGGCACTGGGCGGCTTGTCGATGACCGAGGAGCGGATGACCTCGCCCCCCGGCCCTTTCATCCAGTCGCGGTGATTGGCATTGCGCCAGCGGCAGGTTTCGAACACCCGTGTCTTGTACAGATCCTTGATCGGGTTGTAGCCGCCATTCATGTCGCCATAGATCGTGGCATAGCCCACGGCGACCTCGGATTTGTTGCCGGTGGTCAGCAGCATCTCGCCGAACTTGTTCGAGATCGCCATCAGCAGCAGACCGCGCAGACGGGACTGGATGTTCTCCTCGGCAATGTCGGCCGGTCGACCCGCGAACAGCGGCGCCAAGGTCTCGGTCACGGCGGCGCGCGATTGGCTGATCGGCACATAATCGTACTGCACGCCCAGCGCCTTGGCGACGGCCTCGGCGTCCTCGAGCGACGCGGCACTGGTATATTCCGACGGCAGCATCACGCAGCGCACGTTTTCAGCCCCCAGCGCATCGACGGCGATTGTGGCCACCAACGCAGAATCGACCCCGCCCGACAGGCCCAGCAACGCCTTGGAAAACCCGGTCTTGGCCATGTAGTCGCGCAGCGCCTGCACCATAGCGCGATAGTCCTGCTCCCACGTGTCGGGCTGTTCCGCGACCGCGCCCGGCGCGATGGTCCAGCCCTGTTCGCCGCGCTGAAGATCGACATGAGTCACCGCCTCGTCGAAAACCGGCATGCGGAAGGCCAGCGCCCCGCCGGGATTCAGGCCAAAGCTGCCCCCGTCAAACACCTGGTCGTCCTGCCCACCGACCATGTTCAGATAGATCACAGGCAAACCTGTCTCGACCACGCGCGCGACCATCTGGTTAAGGCGCACATCGTATTTGTCGCGGAAATATGGGGACCCGTTGGGGATCAGCAGGAACTCGGCGCCGGTCTCGGCCAGCGTCTCGGCCACGTCCTCGTGCCAACCATCCTCGCAGATCGGGCTGCCGATCCGGGTGTTGCCTACGGCATAGGGCCCGCCCAGCGGCCCGGCATCGAACAGGCGCACTTCGTCGAACACCGTTTCATTGGGCAGGTGATGCTTGAATACCTTGCTGACGATCCGCCCCTGATTGAGGATCAGATAGGCGTTGTAGAGCTTGCCGTCCTCGACCCAGGGCCCGCCGATGGCCATGGCCGGCCCGTTCGCGCAGTCTTTGGCCAGTTGCCGCAACGCGTCCATGGCGGCGGCGTGAAAGGCAGGCTTCTGCACCAAGTCCTGCGTGTTGTAGCCGGTGACGAACATCTCGGGCAGTGCGACCAGATCGGCGCCCGCCGCACAGCCCTGCTCCCACGCCGCCCGGGCCTTGGCTACGTTGCCCGCGATGTCGCCCACCGTTGGGTTCAGCTGTGCCAGCGTGATGCGGAAATGGTCGGCCATGTTTGCCCTCTTGCCCTCGTCACCTGCCAAGGCATTTAGCAGATCGGGCCGCAAGTGAAAGGCCATAGCGGCAAAACCCGTTGCCCGACCGGATGCTGTGTCATAGTTTTGCACGAGCGAACCCAACAGATGACAACCGGGCAGGCGGGACCCAGATGAAGCTTCTCAGGAATTCGATTGCCATCGCCGCGATGGGTGTGGCCGGCCAGTCTCTGGCGCAGCAGGGCCAGGTCATCGTTGCCGATGACGACGTGGGCGGTGTCTACGAGGGCACCTTCGAAAACGGTCTGCGCCACGGCACAGGCACCTACCGGCTGCCGGACGGGTTCGAGTATACCGGCGAATGGGTCGAAGGCGAGATCCAGGGCAAAGGGATCGCGCGCTACGCCAACGGCTCGGTCTACGAGGGCGACTTCGTCAAGGGCCGGCCCCACGGCAAGGGCAAGATCACCTTCGCCGATGGCGGCACCTACGAAGGCGAATGGGTGGACGGCGCGATCAACGGCACCGGTGTCGTGACCTATGCCAACGGCATACGTTACGAGGGCGGGTTCAAAAACGCGCAACATCATGGCAAGGGCGTGATGACCGACCCCGGAGGCTATGTCTATGACGGCGACTGGGTCGATGGCGTGCGCCAGGGCAAGGCCAAGATCACCTATGCCGATGGCGCCGTTTACGAGGGCGACATCAAGGCCGGGCAGCGCGACGGTCAGGGCACGCTGACGATGCCCGACGGGATGATCTATGCAGGTGAATGGTCCGAGGACCGGATCAACGGAACCGGACGCCTGACCCAGCCTAACGGAGACGTTTACGAAGGCCCGCTAGCCGACGGCCGGCGTCAGGGCGCGGGCAAGGTGACCTATGCCAATGGTGACATCTACGAAGGCGAATTCGACGATGACCGGCGCGACGGCAAGGGCACCTACACGGGCACCGACGGATATGTCTATTCGGGCGAATGGAAGGACGGCCAGATTCACGGGCTGGGCGAGGCGACCTATCCCGACGGGTCGGTCTATGTCGGCGATTTCAAAGCAGATCTGGCCGACGGGCAAGGGCGCATCACCTATCCCGACGGCTCCTCGTACGAAGGCGACTGGGTTGCCGGGGTAATCGAAGGCCGGGGTACCGCCACCTATGCCAACGGCACGATCTATAAAGGCCAGTTCAAAAACGCCCGCACTCACGGAAAGGGTGTTCTGACCCGCGCCGACGGGTCCAGCTATGACGGAGACTGGGTGGACGGCGTGCGCCAGGGCAAGGGCAAGGCGACCTATGCCGACGGCACCGTATACACCGGCGATTTCCTGAACGGCCAGCGCCACGGCCAGGGCGAGGTGGTGATGCCCAACGGGTTCAAATATTCGGGCGCGTGGTCCGAGGGCAAGATCACCGGATTTGGCGTTGCGACCTACCCCAACGGCGACGTGTACGAAGGCAATTTCGTCAATGGCAAGCGTCAGGGCAGCGGCACGATGCGCTATGCCAACGGGGAAGAAGAAACAGGCACCTGGGAAAACGGCGCGCTGACCGAATCCGGCGCCGAACAGCCGACCGAGGCTGAACCGCAAGCGCCCGAGGCCGAAACGGACCCGGATGCCGCCCCGTCGGACGGGTAGAACGTCACCATGGCACCGGCTTTCCGGCCCAGTCGAAGAACTGCCCTGTCTGCTCGGGACGTAGACCATCGACAACCTGCATCAGGTTGCTCGCCGCCTCATCCGGCGGGACCGCAGGGTGCCGGCCCAGGTATTTCTGCGTGAACGGGGTCTTGACCGTTCCGGGGTGCAGGGCAACGCAGATCGCATCCTTGTGGGTTCGGGCCAGTTCGATTGCGGCCGTATGCACGATCTGGTTCACCGCCGCCTTGGCCGCGCGATAACTGACCCAACCGCCCAGACGATTATCCCCGATCGAGCCCACACGTGCCGACAGTACCGCGAACACCGACCGACCGTTGCGCGGCAACAGGCGATGCGCGTGTTTCAGCACCAGAGCCGGTCCCACCGCGTTCAGGGCGAATTGATCCATCATGGCCTTGGCCGAAACCGCCCGAATAGTCTTTTCCGGTTCCGCCCCGTCGATCTCGAGCGCACCGGATGCCACCAGAACAAGGTCGAACGGCCCTTCGACACGGCCCAGCATCTCGTCGGCCAGTTCCGGCTGCATCAAATCCAGCCCGTTTTCCGACCGCGACAGACCGACGACATGAACCGACCGCGACAGAAGCTCATTGCAGACGGCCCGGCCGATCCCGCCGCTTGCACCTATGACCAAAGCATTTCTCATCGCTCTCCAGCTAGCGGAGTTGCCTGCGCAATCAATCCCCGTTTCCGATCCTTTCGCGAAATCGGACGGCCGCACATTTTCCTTCTTTTCATTCCCGGTTCGGGGTGTATAACCTCGAACCCATGATCAACCGCGCAGATATCCCCTCGTTCGACGCCACCGCCCGTGGCGCGTCCCTGCGTGGCCTACTGATCCTAATCCGCCTCTGAGCGTGCCATCCGGCGCGCCCGCTCAGAGGAGGACGCCTGCGCGCCAATGGCTTTAGGACAGACAAGAAAGTGACCCCCATGACCAACGTGACCGACCAAGACCGCGTCTTGATCTTTGACACCACTTTGCGCGACGGCGAGCAAAGCCCCGGCGCAACCATGACCCATGACGAAAAGCTGGAAATCGCCGAGCTGCTGGACGACATGGGCGTCGACATCATCGAGGCCGGCTTTCCAATCGCTTCCGAGGGGGATTTCAAGGCCGTGTCGGAAATCGCGCAGCGCGCCAAGAACGCCCGCATCTGCGGCCTGGCCCGTGCGAATTTCGCCGATATCGACCGCTGCTGGGAGGCGGTGAAACACGCCGAGAAGAACCGGATCCACACCTTCATCGGCACCTCACCACTGCACCGGGCCATTCCGAACCTGACTCAGGACGAGATGGCCGAAAAGATCCACGAGACCGTCAGCCACGCCCGCAACCTGTGCGAAGACGTGCAATGGTCGCCGATGGATGCGACCCGGACCGAATGGGACTATCTGTGCCGCGTGATCGAGATTGCGATCAAGGCCGGCGCGACCACGATCAACATTCCCGATACGGTGGGCTATACTGCTCCGGCGGAGTCGGCCGATCTGATCCGCAGGTTGATCGAAACCGTTCCGGGCGCCGACGAGGTGATCTTTGCCACCCATTGCCACAACGATCTGGGCATGGCGACCGCAAACGCCCTGGCCGCGGTTGCCGGCGGCGCACGGCAGATCGAATGCACGATCAACGGCCTGGGCGAACGCGCGGGCAATACCGCGCTGGAAGAGGTCGTGATGGCCCTGCGTACCCGCAATGACATCATGCCGTGGAAAACGGGCATCGACACCACCAAGATCATGCATATCTCGCGCAGGGTGGCGACGGTTTCGGGCTTTCCGGTGCAGTTCAACAAGGCGATCGTCGGCAAAAACGCCTTTGCGCATGAAAGCGGCATCCATCAGGATGGCATGCTGAAGAACCGCGAGAATTTCGAGATCATGCGCCCCGAGGATATAGGCCTTTCGGGCACCTCGCTTCCGCTGGGCAAGCATTCGGGCCGGGCCGCGCTGCGCGACAAGCTGGAGACACTCGGCTACGAGGTCGGGGACAACCAGCTCAAGGACATCTTCGTGCGGTTCAAGGAACTGGCCGACCGCAAGAAAGAGGTGTTCGACGACGACCTGATCGCGCTGATGAGCGCTGATGACGCGACCAACGACCACCTGCAGCTGGTCTCGATGAAAGTCACCTGCGGCACCGGCGGTCAGGCCGAAGCCACGGTCGAACTGGAGGTCGACGGCAAGGATGTCATCGCCACCGAGCACGGGGACGGGCCGGTCGACGCCACCTTCAAGGCGATCCGAGTGATCTACCCGAACAAGGCGCATCTGCAGCTGTACCAAGTGCATGCCGTGACCGAAGGCACCGACGCACAGGCAACCGTTTCCGTCCGTCTGGAGGAAGACGGCATGATCGCCACGGGCCAATCCGCGAACACGGATACCGTGGTGGCGTCGGCCAAGGCCTATATCAGCGCGCTGAACCGCTTGATCATGCGCCGCGAAAAGGCCGGCCCGGGCGCGGATGCACGCGAGATCAGCTACAAGGATCTGACCTGATCAGAAATGGCAGGCAGGGCTCCCGCGCCCGCGGCAGCCCGGCTTCGCCGCGCAGCCTGACGGCCTTGGGCCTGGCACCGCTCCCAAGGCGCGGTGCCGGGCCCAACACGTTTGGCGGCATCTTTGATGCTGTCAGACGGGGCGGGAGACCATCGCCCCTGAAGCGCCGTCAGATCTTTGCGAACAGGTCGGAAAGACGCGCCGCCTCGTCTTCGATCCCGAAGGGTGCATTGACCACGAACATGCCCGAACCGATCATCCGGTGCCCCTTCCGCGCAGGCGGAAACCGAACTTCGTGCACGAACGTTTTGGGAAGATCCAGGCTCTTCAGTGCCGACACCATCGAAACGTGCCGATCGTCCTTCAGGATCGGGTACCACAGGGCAATGAGGCCCACGTTCCACTTGCGGTGCAACTTGGCGATCAGCCCAGGCAGGCGGCCATAATCCGCCTTTACCTCGTAGCTGGGGTCAATCAGCATCATCCCGCGCCGAGGTGTGGGCGGCAGAACCGACTGAGCCAGCTCGAACCCGTCCTGTCTGTACGTCTTGGCACCGCGCCCAGTCAGAGCCTGGTTCAGCGCCGCGTATTCCTGCGGGTGAAGCTCGGCGAAATGCAGACTGTCCTGCGGACGCAGCAGGCTTGCCGCAATCAGCGGCGATCCGGGATAGGCCGTTTCGCCAAACTGCGCCTGAACCGAGTGCAACGCGCGTGCCAGCGGGTGATCATCGGCAAACCACCCGTTGCTCAGCGCGCGCCCGATCCCTGCCGCTGCCTCTCCGGTCTGCACGGCCTCGGGGGCATTCAGGTGATACAAGCCCCGCCCCGAATGAGTCTCGAGATAGCTGATCGGCTTGTCCTTGCGGGTCATGTAGTCCAGCATCCATGCCAACAAAGCGTGCTTTTGCACGTCCGCCAGATTTCCCGCGTGGTAAATGTGTTGATATGAGAGCATGTTGCCTTCTAAAGTCCCTGTCAGAAAGGCGGAAAGGCGCTGACTTACGCGGAATCAGCCCTTTTACCGGGCGTCTTGGCACCCTATAAGTCATCCGTCCCGGAACCGTCGAGTCGCGGGCAGTAGAAATTTCTGACAGACAGGATCAGGGGAAATATGGGGATCTTCGACAGTTTGGGCGGCCTGTTCACAGCGGATATGGCCATCGACCTCGGGACGGCCAACACGCTGGTCTATGTCAAGGGGCGCGGCGTGATCCTGTCGGAGCCCTCGGTTGTCGCCTACCATGTCAAGGACGGGGTCAAGAAGGTTCTGGCCGTGGGCGAAGATGCCAAGCTGATGCTGGGCCGTACTCCTGGCTCGATCGAGGCCATCCGCCCAATGCGCGAGGGGGTGATCGCCGATTTCGACACCGCGGAAGAGATGATCAAGCATTTCATCCGCAAGGTGCACAAGCGTTCGACCTTTTCGAAGCCCAAGATCATCGTCTGCGTGCCGCATGGCGCAACGCCGGTTGAAAAACGCGCGATCCGTCAGTCGGTTCTGTCGGCGGGCGCCCGCCGCGCGGGTCTGATCGCCGAGCCGATTGCCGCCGCCATCGGCGCCGGGATGCCGATCACCGATCCCACCGGCAACATGGTCGTGGATATCGGCGGCGGCACCACCGAGGTGGCCGTTCTGTCGCTGGGCGACATCGTCTATGCCCGATCGGTCCGCGTGGGGGGCGACCGCATGGACGAGGCGATCATCTCGTACCTGCGCCGTCAGCAGAACCTGCTGGTGGGCGAATCCACCGCCGAGCGGATCAAGACCACCATCGGCACCGCCCGGATGCCCGATGACGGGCGCGGCCAATCGATGCACATCCGCGGACGCGACCTGCTGAACGGCGTACCCAAGGAAATCGAGATCAGCCAGGCCCAGGTGGCCGAGGCTCTGTCGGAACCCGTCCAGCAGATCTGCGAGGCGGTGATGACCGCGCTGGAAACCACCCCGCCGGATCTGGCCGCGGACATCGTGGACCGTGGCGTGATGCTGACCGGTGGCGGCGCGCTGCTGGGTGATCTGGACCTGGCCCTGCGCGAACAGACCGGATTGGCCGTGTCGATTGCCGACGAAAGCCTGAATTGTGTGGCTTTGGGCACCGGCAAGGCGCTGGAATACGAAAAACAGCTGCGCCACGCGATTGACTACGAAAGCTGAGGCGCGCACCCTCTGATCCGAGGGTCAACGATCGGGCACGAGCAGCACGGGAAGGAGTCCTGTGGCAAAAGACCGGGCACAGCGCGACGACTATACCACCCCCCTGCGCCGCTTGTTCGCGGGGATCGTCGTTTTGTGCCTGCTGGGCATCTTTCTGGTCTGGCGCATCGACAGTCCCCGGGTCGAGCGGTTCCGGGCGCAGGTGGTCGATACGGTGGTGCCTTCGATGGATTGGGCCATGGTGCCGGTGACGGCCACCGTTAACCTGGTGCGGGATTTTCAAAGCTATCAGCGGCTCAGCGAACAGAACCGCGAACTGCGCAGCGAACTGCGTCGCATGCGCGCCTGGAAAGAGGCCGCGCTGCAACTGGAGCAGGAAAATGCGCGCCTATTGGACCTGAACAATGTTCGACTTGATCCGCGTCTGACTTACATCACCGGCGTCGTCATGGCCGACAGCGGGTCACCGTTCCGGCAATCGGTTTTGCTGAACGTCGGCGAGCGCGATGGCATCGTCGACGGCTGGGCCACGATGGACGGCATCGGGGTGGTGGGGCGTATCTCGGGCGTGGGGCCAGACACGGCGCGGGTGATCCTGCTGACGGACGCGTCCAGCGCGATACCCGCCACCATTCAACCGTCCGGCCAGACGGCGCTGATCCAGGGGGACAACACCCCGGCGCCCGTGGTCGAATTTCTGGAAAACCGCGAACTCGTGCGTCCTGGCGACCGCGTGGTGACCTCGGGCGATGGCGGCGTCTTTCCGGCGGGCCTGCTGATCGGCCAGATCGCGGAAGACCCCAGCGGCCGCCTGCGCGTACGCCTGTCGGCAGATTTCGAACGCTTGGAGTTCCTGCGTGTGCTGCGCTATCACGCGGCCGATCCAATCCGCGATCCGGGCGGGTTGGTCGGTCCGAAACGCCCCGAAGCGTTGCTGCTTCCCAATGACGAGGCCGCCGATGGATAGGGCCGCGTCGCGCTTGTGGATGATGCGGGGCCTCTATCTGGCCTTGGGCATGCTGGTGATGTTTTTCCACCTATTGCCATTGGACACCCGCCCCGATCGCTGGCCGTTTCCCGAATTACTGATCGCCTTGACCTTCGCATGGGTCCTACGGCGGCCTGACGACGTTCCAACCCTCAGCGTGGCGTTCGTCATGTTGATGGAAGATTTGTTGCTGCAACGCCCACCGGGCCTGCTGGCGGCGCTGGTGGTCATGGGCGCGTCCTATCTTCGGTCGGCCGGGCCGGGCATGCGCGATATGGGCTTTGTAGCGGAGTGGACATCGGTCGGGGCGGTCATTGTGGCTATTTTCCTGTCAAACCGCATCGTGCTGGGGCTGCTATCGGTCGAACAGGGGGCGTTGGCGCCGGTTCTGGTCCAGGCGGCTCTGACCGTGATGGTCTACCCGCTTGTCGTCATCTTCGGCCAGGGCGTTCTGGGCGTCCGGCGCCCGTCGGCGGTCGACCCGACGATCCGGGGGGGGCAGGCATGAAACGCCCCACCAGGGACAAAGGCCTGGCCCACAAACGCCTGACCCGGCGGGCCCTGGTACTGGGCGGCATGCAGCTTGCCTTTGCCGGGGGGCTGGCGGCGCGCATGCGGTACATGCAGGTCGAACAGGCCGATCAATACCGGCTGCTGGCCGAAGAGAACCGCATCAACATCCGGCTGATCCCGCCAACCCGAGGCCGTATTTATGACCGGAACGGACAGGTGATCGCGCAGAATTCGCCCTCGTACCGGATCGTCATCGTGCGCGAGGACGCCGGCGACGTCGACAAGGTGATCGCTGATCTGGCGCGGCTGATCCCGTTGAAGGAAGAAGAGATCGAGCGCGCCAAGACCGAAATGCGGCGCACGGCCCCGTTCCTGCCCGTCACCTTGGCCGACCAGGTGACGTGGGAGGACATCTCGAAAGTGGCGATCAATGCCCCGGCCCTTCCTGGCGTCACGCCCGAGGTCGGCCTGACCCGCCAATATCCCCGCTACGAGGATTTCGCCCATGTGGTCGGCTATGTCGGACCTGTCAGCGACTACGACCTGAGCAAGATGGAAGACCCCGAGCCGGTGTTGATGATCCCGCGCTTTCAGATCGGCAAGGTCGGGCTTGAGGCCAAGAAGGAAGACCTGCTGCGCGGCAAGGCGGGCGCCAAGCGGGTCGAGGTCAATGCAACCGGCCGGGTCATGCGCGAACTTGACCGCCGCGAGGGCCAGCCCGGCGCTGACCTGCAATTGACCATCGACGCCGACCTGCAGGAATACGCGCAGGCCCGGCTGGCCGGCGAAAGCGCCGCCGTGGTCGTGATCGATTGTGAGACGGGCGATCTGCGGGCCATCAGCTCGACACCCAGCTTCGACCCCAACCTGTTCGTGCGTGGGATCTCGGTGGCGGATTACCAGGCCCTGACCCAGAACAACCATCGCCCGCTGGCCAACAAGACGGTTCAGGGCACTTATCCGCCCGGGTCGACCTTCAAGATGATCACCGCGCTGGCCGCGCTGGAGGCCGGCGTCGTGGGCCCGGGCAACACCGTCTATTGTCCCGGCTACCTGAAGGTGGGCAGCCGGCGATTCCACTGCTGGAAACGCGGCGGGCATGGGACCGTCGACCTTGAAACCTCGCTGAAGCGCAGCTGTGATGTCTACTACTATGACGTGGCCCTGCGCGTTGGGATAGACAGAATCTCGGACATGGCGCGCAAGTTCGGTCTGGGCATCAAACACGACCTACCGATGTCGGCCGTGGCCGCGGGTCTTGCCCCGAACCAGGAATGGAAACGGCGCGTCCACGGCCAGGAATGGCTGATCGGCGACACGGCCAACGCCTCGATCGGGCAGGGCTACATGCTGGCATCGCCCTTGCAGCTGGCCGTCATGTCGGCCCGGATCGCCACAGGGCGCGCGGTCACGCCGCGTCTGATCCGCAGCGTCAACGGGGTCGAACAGCCCACGGGCGAGGGCGCGCCGCTGGACGTGAACCCCCGCAACCTTGAACAGGTCCGCAAGGCGATGTTTACGGTCTCGAACGACCGTCGCGGGACGGCCTATCGCAGCCGCATCATCGCCGACGAGTTCCGGATGGCGGGCAAGACTGGCACCAGCCAGGTGCGCAACATCACCAAGGCCGAGCGCGCCGCTGGCGTGATCCGCAACGAGGACCTGCCGTGGGAGCGCCGCGACCATGCCCTGTTCGTCAGTTTCGCGCCCTATGACAATCCGAAATTTGCGGTGGCGGTGGTCGTCGAGCACGGCGGCGGCGGTTCCAAGGCGGCGGCGCCGGTCGCCCGCGACGTGATGCTGCAGGCGCTGTACGGTGGCACGCCCCCGCTCGAGGCCTATCCGGTGGCCGACCGAGAGCGTATCAAGGAACAGCAAAAACGCCTGGAAGGCGATCGGCGTCCCAAGGCGCGGCCCGAGAAGAAGGATCGCGCATGAGCTATTTAGAATATGCCGTAAAGACCACGCCGACCGGGCTGCGCAAGTTTCTGTACATGAACTGGCCCCTGACCCTGTTGCTGATCAGCGTCGCCAGCGCCGGCTTTCTGATGCTGTATTCGGTCGCCGGAGGGTCGTGGCGCCCTTGGGCGGAACCGCAAATGGAGCGTTTCGGCCTCGGCCTTGCGGTCATGTTCATCGTCGCGCTGATCCCGATCTGGTTCTGGCGCAGCATGTCCTTGCTGGCTTATCTCGGCTCTCTTGGCCTGTTGGTGCTGGTCGAACTGTTCGGCACGGTTGGCATGGGCGCCCAGCGCTGGATCGACTTGGGGTTCATGCGGCTGCAGCCCTCCGAACTGACCAAAGTCACGCTGGTGATGGTGTTGGCTGCCTACTACGACTGGCTGCCTTCGGAAAAGACGTCGCGACCGCTCTGGGTGCTTCTGCCTCTTCTCCTGATCCTGATCCCGACCGCGCTGGTGTTGAAACAGCCGGACCTGGGAACCGCGATCCTGCTGCTGGCGGCCGGGGGTGGGCTGATGTTTCTGGCAGGCGTGCATTGGGCCTATTTCGCCGCCGTCATCGCGGCGGGGGTGGGCCTGATCACTGCCGTGTTCAAAAGTCGCGGTACCGACTGGCAGTTGCTGAAAGACTATCAGTTCCGCCGCATCGACACCTTTCTCGACCCCTCAAGCGACCCTCTGGGCGCCGGATATCACATCACCCAGTCGAAAATCGCGCTGGGGTCCGGCGGCTGGAACGGACGTGGGTTCATGCAGGGCACGCAATCGCGCCTGAACTTCCTGCCCGAAAAGCACACCGACTTCATCTTCACGACCCTGGCCGAAGAATTCGGCTTCGTCGGGGGCATCACGCTGCTGACGCTCTACGGGCTGATTCTTGTCTTCTGCCTTGTCACCGCCCTGTCCGCCAAAGACCGGTATTCGTCCCTGGTGACCTTGGGCATCTCGCTGAACTTCTTTCTGTTCTTTGCGGTCAACATGTCGATGGTCATGGGTCTGGCCCCGGTGGTGGGGGTGCCGCTGCCGATGGTCAGCTATGGCGGCTCGGCCATGCTGGTGCTGATGGTCGCCTTCGGCATCGTCCAGAGCGCCCACATCCACCGCCCCCGCTGACCCGAAAGGCTTGCGATGTCGATCAATGTCCTGTTCTCTGCCCGCCCTGCCCTGTGGCCGGTCTATGAACCGCTCTTGACCAAGGGCCTGTCGGGGATGGACGCCACCATCGCCACCGATCTTCCGCCGGAACAGGTGGACTATGTCGTCTATGCCCCCAATGGCGGTCTGCTGGATTTCACCCCGTTCAAGCGGTTGAAGGCGGTGCTCAGCCTCTGGGCGGGGGTCGAGAAGATCGCCGGAAACGAAACCCTGACCGTTCCGCTGGCCCGGATGGTCGATCACGGCCTGACTCAGGGTATGACCGAATGGGTGGTGGGCCACGTCCTGCGCTACCATCTGGGCATGGACCGGCACATCACGGTGCAAGACGGTGTCTGGGCCCCGGACCCTCCGCCTTTGGCGTCCCAGCGAACGGTCTGCGTGCTGGGGCTGGGGGCGCTGGGGCAGGCGGCGGCCGTGGCGCTGTCCAGACTCGGGTTCAACGTCATCGGTTGGAGCCGCACCGCCAAGACCATCCCCGGCGTCAGCGGCATGCATGGGCCTGACGGCTTGCGCCGCGCGCTGAGACAGGCCGACATCGTGGTTCTGTTGCTGCCCGATACCCCAGCGACCGAAAACACCTTGAACGCCGAGACGCTGGCCCTGCTGCCCAAAGGCGCCCGGATCATCAATCCGGGGCGCGGGGCGCTGATCGACGACGATGCCCTGCTGCAAGCGTTAGACACGGGCCAGATCGCCCAGGCAACGTTGGACGTGTTCCGCACCGAACCCTTGCCGCCCCAGCATCCCTATTGGGCGCATCCGAACGTGACGGTCACGCCCCATATCGCCTCGGAAACCCGGCCCGAGACCGCAGCCCAGGTCATCTGCGAGAACATCCGACGCAACGAAGCCGGACAGCCGCTTTTGCATCTGGTCGATCGCGACCTGGGCTACTGACGGCGCCGGAACAGCGCCGCATGCCAATCTCACTTGGTCCGTCGCCCGGCCCGCAATGGGCAGCGCGCGGCGGGGCGCAACCGGTCGGTCACGCCGCGATCAAGCCCCGCCCTTTCAGCAAGGCATCAACGCCCGGAAAGCGACCGCGAAACGCCAGATACAGATCTTCGGCCTCTTTCGAGCCGCCGGTCGACAGGATGTGTTCTTCCAGCGCCCGCGCCTTTTCGGGGTCGAACGCACCGCCGGCCTCTTCAAAGGCCGCAAAGGCATCCGCGTCCATGACCTCGGACCACATATAGCTGTAGTAGCCCGAGCTGTAGCCGTCCCCGGCAAAGACATGCGCGAAATGCGGGGTCGCGTGGCGCATCCCGATCGCATGCGGCATCCCGATCTCGGCCAGAACCTCGGCCTGCCGCGCCATCGGATCGGCCGGAGCCGGACCTTCGTGAAAGGCCAGATCGACCAGCGCCGAGGCCACATATTCCACCGTCTGGAAGCCCTGATCGAAATTGGCCGCACCGAGAACCTTTTCCAGCATCTCGGGCGGCATCGGCTCACCGGTTTCGGCATGGGTCGCGAACTGGGCCAGCACCTCGGGCACTTCCAGCCAATGTTCGTACAGCTGGCTCGGCAGCTCGACGAAATCCCGCGCGACGCTGGTGCCCGAGATGCTTTCATAGGTCACGTTCGACAGCATCTGATGCAGGGCGTGCCCGAATTCGTGGAACAGGGTCCGCGCGTCGTCATAGGACAACAGGGCCGGGTCACCCTTGGCGAAATTGCACACGTTGATGACAATCGGCGTCTGCACCTTGGGAAACTTGGCCTGCGCCCGCATCGCGCTGCACCATGCGCCAGACCGTTTCGAGCCGCGCGCGAAATAGTCGCCGATGAAAACGGCCACATGCTGGCCATTTCGGGTGACCTCCCAGGCCCGGCAATCGGGATGATACAGCGGCACATCCAGCGGCGCGAACTCCAGCCCGAACAAACGGTTGGCACAAGAAAACGCGGCCTCGATCATCCGGTCCAGCTGCAGAAAGGGCTTCAGCGCCGCCTCATCAAGGTCATGCTCGGCCTTGCGGCGCTTTTCAGCATAATAGCGCCAGTCCCACGGTTCGAGCGGACCGTTGATGCCGTCGGCCTGCATCATCTGCGTCAGCACCGCGGCATCGGCCTCGGCGCGGGCCTTGGCGGGGGTCCAGACCTGCATTAGCAGTTCGCGCACGCGCTGGGGGCTGCGGGCCATCTCGGTCTCCAGCTTGAAGGCCGCGAAATTCTCATAGCCCAGCAGCCGGGCGCGTTCCTCGCGCAGCTTCAGGATCTCGGCCGCGATGTCGCGGTTGTCGGTTTCACCCCCATTCGCCCCACGCGCCGTCCAGGCGCGATAGGCCTTCTCGCGCAGGTCGCGCCGGGGCGAGAATTGCAGGAACGGCACGATCAGCGACCGCGACAGGGTCACGATAGGGCCATCCGCCCCCTTTTCCCGGCCTGCGGCCCGCGCGGCGTCGATCACGAAATCGGGCAACCCGTCCAGATCATCCTCGGACAGCGGCATGAACCAGTTTCGCTCGTCCGCCAGCAGGTTCTGGGTGAAGGCGGTGCCAAGGCTGGCCAGACGCGCCTTGATGTCCTGCATGCGGGCATCCGCCTTGCCCTGCAGGGCCGCCCCCGAGCGGACAAAGCCGCGATGGGTCAGCATCAGCACCCGCGCCTGTTCCTCGGTCAAGCCCAGGTCGTCCCGCTGCGCCCACAGGTCCGCCACCCGCCGGAACAGGGCCTTGTTCGACGAGATCGCCGCGAAATGGGCCGCCAGCTTGGGCGAAAAGTCGCGCTGCAGCGCCTCGCGCGCCGGATTGCTGTCGGCTCCGGCCACGGTGTAGAATACCGACAGAACCTTGCTCAGACCTTCACCGGCGGCCTCGAGCGCCTCGATCGTGTTGGCAAAGCTTGGCGGTTCGGGGTTAGCCGCAATCGCCGCGATCTGGTCGGTATGCGCCTGCAGCGCCTGCTCGAGCGCCGGGGCGAAGTCATCATCCGAGATCTCGGCAAAAGGCGCGATTTCAAACGGGGTCGTCCAGACGGACAGGATCGGATTGCTCATCGAATTCTCCTTTGAGCGTCAAGCTAGGAATGGCCAGAGGGATCGTCCAGAGGCGGACGCCAGGTTTCTGGAGCGGGTGCTCTCAGCCCAATTGCCCGCAGACGGGGCAATCGGCGCGCCGTGACAGGGTGATCTTGCGGCTTTCACCGTAAAGCGCGTCATAGATCAGCATCTCGCCGCGCAGGGCCTGACCGGCACCGGCGATCACCTTGATCGCCTCGACCGCCATCATTGCGCCCACCACGCCGGGCAGCGGCCCGATCACCCCGGCCTCGGCGCAAGAGGGCGCAAGACCCGGGGCCGGAGCCTCGGGGAAGATGCACTGGTAGCAGGGCGCGCCGCTGGCCGGATCAAACACGCTCAGCTGCCCCTCCCACTGCGACAGCGCGCCTGAGATCAGCGGTTTGCCCAGCGCCACGGCGGTGCGGTTGGCCAGATACCGGGTCTCAAAATTGTCGGTTCCATCGAGGATCAGGTCATAGTCGGAAAACAGCTCGGCGGCGATCTCCTCGGTCAGACGACGGTGATAGGGGCGCACGATGACGTTGGGGTTCTGCGCCTCCATCGCCTGCTGCGCGGAGAAGACCTTGGGCATGCCGATGTCGGTATCGCGATGGATCACCTGCCGCTGCAGGTTGGCGTTTTCGACCACGTCGTCATCGATCACCCCGATCGTACCGACACCCGCGGCCGCCAGGTATTGCAAGGCCGGCGCGCCAAGCCCCCCGGCGCCGATCACCAGCACGCGCGCCGTCTTCATGCGTTTCTGGCCCGGTCCGCCCAACTCACGCAGGACGATGTGACGGGCATAGCGTTCCAGTTCGGTCTGGCTGAACTGCCCGGCGGGGGCGGGCGCAGGCTCGGCCTGCACCGAATGGGCACGACGGCGCAACGCTTTCACGATCGCGCCATACCCCGTCACCAAAGCCACCGCCCCCACCAGAATCAACCACATCGCGGCCGACCCGCCGGTGGCCAGACGGACCGGGTGCCCATCGGGCAGCACCAGATGCGACAGCACGACTCCCGCCAGTAGAACCACAATCGAGACCCATCGCGCGGTTCGGGATGCGCCGGTCAGATAGCCCAGCCCCCACAGCCCCGCAGCCAGAATCAAGACCAACAGCATCAGCTGCGCCCGGTGGAACCGAACCCACCGGCTCCGCGTTCCGTCTGCCGCAGGCGGCCGGTCAGCTCGAACCGGGCCTGCACGACCGGCGCGACGACCAGCTGCGCGATCCGGTCGCCATGGGCGATCTCGAACCGGTCCTGCCCCGCGTTCAGCACGATCACCCCCAGCGGGCCGCGATAGTCGCTGTCGATCGTGCCCGGCGCGTTGGGCAGCGTGATCCCATGTTTCAAGGCAAGCCCCGAACGTGGGCGGACCTGCACCTCGTATCCGTCCGGTATCTCGATCCGCAGGCCGGTCGGCACCAGGGCGCGCTCTCCGGGCATCAGAACGATTTTGCCCCGATCCGGCAGGTTGGCCCGCACATCCGCACCGGCGGCACCGGCCGTTTCATAAGACGGCAATGCAACCGCCGGATCGGCCCCGTCTTCCCGGATCACCCGAATTGCCACCATCGCTGCCCCCTCGTTTTCCAACTGCGTGCACCTGCAATGGGCCGGTCACCCGGCCAAAGCCGCCGCAATCCGTTCCGCCAACTGCGCGGCCACCGCGTCCTTGCCCATGCGCGGCCATTCCTCGGCGCCCTGGTCCGTGATCAGCACAACCGCGTTCTCGGCCCCGCCCATGATCCCCGTCGCCGGGCTAACGTCATTGGCCACGATCCAGTCACAGCCCTTGCGCGCCCGCTTGGCGGTTGCATGGGCGATCACGTCGTCAGTCTCGGCGGCGAAACCCACGACCAAGGCGGGCCGGCCAGCACCCAAGTGCGACACCCGCTTCAGGATGTCCGGGTTCTCGGCAAACTCCAGTGCGGGCGTGCCATCGCGGCTTTTCTTGAGCTTGCGGTCCGAGGCCCCGTCAACGCGCCAGTCGGCCACCGCGGCGGCGAACACGCCCGCATCCACCGGCAAGGCGGCATCCACCGCATCCGACATCTGCTGCGCGGTCTCGACACGCACCACCTGCACGCCGTCGGGCGGCGGCACCTCGGCGGGACCGGTGACAAAGACCACCTCGGCCCCCAGCGCCGCCAGAGCCCGGGCAATCGCGGCACCCTGCGCGCCCGAGGACCGGTTGGCGATGTACCGCACCGGGTCGATCGGCTCGTGCGTCGGCCCCGAGGTCACCAGAATCCGCTTGCCCGTCAACGGACCGTCCGCCAGCGCCGCCTCGACCGCCGCGACGATCTCCAGCGGCTCGGACATCCGCCCGGGCCCGTATTCGCCGCACGCCATGTCGCCATCGTTCGGCCCTACGAACCGAACCCCGTCGGCGATCAACTGACGGTGGTTGCGTTGGGTCGCCGGGTGGGTCCACATCCGTACGTTCATCGCCGGCGCGCACAGAACCGGCGTGTCCGTCGCCATCAACAGGGTCGAGGCCAGATCGTTGGCCAGCCCTCCGGCCATCTTGCCCATCAGATCGGCCGTCGCGGGCGCGACTACCACCAGATCGGCCGAGCGCGACAGTTGGATGTGCCCCATCTCGGCCTCATCCGTCAGGTCGAACAGATCGCGATAGGCCTTTTCCCCGGCCAGGGCCGCCACCGAAAGCGGTGTCACGAATTCTTCGGCCGCGCGGGTCAGGACCGGAGTGACCGAGGCGCCCCGCTCGCGCAGGCGGCGGATCAGGTCGAGCGACTTGTAGGCCGCGATGCCTCCGCCGATGATCAGGAGAATCCGTTTGGATGCCAGCATGTTCAGCCTTTCCCGGTCGCAGTCGGACCCGACACTATGCCACGCATGGCCCGAGTTCCAGCGGTTAATCCTGCGTCTCGAACGCCTTGCAGGGGTCCTCGCGATCGGCGGCGGGACTGTTGATCACCGCATCGAATTCACCGGTCAGCGCACCGTCTTCGGCCTGCCCCAACACGAACAGCCTCAGCCCCGGCTGCAGACGGCTCAGGAAGGTCGGAATGCCCTGATCCTTGCGCGCATGCCCATTGCCCGTGATCACCGCCACCGGTCCGCCGGTCTCATCCACCGCGCGCAGGATGGCGCGGGCCAGAACCGCATCGCGCAGGCGTTGGATGGCGACCAGCTGTGGCAAAATCTCGGCGGGCATGGCGTTGCAGTGGGCCGCCTGCTGCTCGGCCTCGCGCGCCGCCTGATCCTCGGGGGCCAGCGGCACGGTCAGGCCGTATCGCGCCGCATCCGCGCCCAGCGCGGTCGCGGCCCCGCGCTCCATCGCGGCCCGGGCAGCCGCACGGGGCACCATAGCTCCATAGACCGGGGCGTTCGAAGCCTGAAAAACCGGATAATACATGCTGAGCGGTGGCCATCCGGATTCGGCCCAGCGCAGGATGCGCGACAGTTCCTCGGGGTTTGACGCGGCCGTCTGCGCCAGACGCTGCGCGCCCTCTTCGGTGACCATTTCCCAAACGACGGCCGACGGCTCGATCGCTGCAATTGCCTCGGTCTGCACCACGTGATGGCGCGGGTTGTCGTGAACCTCGCCCAGGATGACCACATCGGCCTCTTTCATCAGGGCTAGAACATCGTCGGGTATGTATTCACCGGCCGCCGCCGCGCGCGCCAAACCGGTGAGGGAAACGGCAGCCGCCGTCAGAATCGCAAGAAATCTCATGCGAAGAAGTGTTGCACCTCGCGCGATTGCCCTTCAAGGCTCTTGCGCATTTTCACGAAGGCCGCCGCCTCGAGTTGGCGCACGCGCTCTTTCGATAGGCCCAATTCCTGACCGAGGCTTTCCAGCGTCCGCGCCGGGTCGCGCAACTTTCGCTCGCGCACGATGAACCGTTCCCGGTCGTTCAGCGCCTGCATCGCCGTGATCAGCCATTCCCGCAATTGGCGGGTGTCGTGTCCATGTTCCACCAGTTCGGCGGCCTGCGCGCTGTCATCCTCCAGCGCGTCGATCCATTCGCGTCCATCTTCGTCGGCCGACTGCACGGCGTTCAGAGAAAAATCGGACCCAGCCAGCCGGCCATGCATCATTTCGACATCACGCAGCGGAACACCAATCTCGGCCGCGATCATCTGGTAAAGCTGGTGCCGGTCCAGTTCCAAACCATCGGACGCAGCTTCGCGCTCCAGCCGCGCCTGCACCCGGCGCATGTTGAAGAACAGGGATTTCTGGGATGACGTCGAACCGGTCCGCACCATCGACCAGTTGCGCATCACGTAGTCCTGAATGCTTGCCTTGATCCACCACACCGCATAGGTCGAGAAGCGAACCCCGCGATCCGGGTCGAACTTGTCTGCTGCCTTCATTAGGCCCAGCCCGGCCTCTTGGATCAGGTCATTCATCGGCGCGCCATAGCGTTTGAACTTGGCCGCCATTGAAATTGCCAATCGCATATAGGCCATAATCAATCGGTGTAGGGCCTGTTCGTCGCGCTCATCGCGCCAAGCGTAGGCCAGGCGCAATTCGGTTTCCGCATCCAGCAATTCGGCTTTCATAGCCTGCCGGGACATCGAGAAGTCGTTCGGGTTATCCAGTGCCATGCAGCTCTCCCATCTGTCGTAGGCGCCGCCGGTCTTGCCTTGCCGACGTATGGTCGATACGCAAGGTCGCACCGGGTGGATCACTGTAAAGGTAGTAAAAAATGCATCCCGATTTAACCTTTGTGCTGGGTGGCGCGGCGTCGGGAAAATCTGCATTTGCCGAGCAACTCTCTGTTTCAACAGGAAAAAACCGCGTCTACCTGGCAACATCACAAGTGTTTGATGATGAGATGCGCCTAAAAATCAGGCGCCATGTGGACCAAAGAGGCGACGGCTGGCACACGATCGAAGCCCCGATGGACCTGCGTATTGCCTTGGCAGGGCTGAGCCCGGATCAGGTCTGTCTGATCGATTGCGCCACGATGTGGCTCAGCAATCACTTGCTTGCCGACAGCGATCTTGAACGGGAACAGGCCGCCCTTTTGGCCGCGCTACGGAACTGCCCCGCGCAGGTCGTGATGGTCTCGAACGAGGTGGGACACGGTATCGTTCCTGACAATGCGCTGGCCCGCAAATTCCGCGAGGCGCAGGGGCGGCTGAACATTGCCCTCGCCGCCCAAGCCGATCTGGTGGTTCAGGTCATCGCGGGACTACCGCAGGTCTTGAAAGGCCAGTTGCCGTGACCCGGTTGCATTTGGTCCGCCACGGCCCGACCCATGCCAAGACGATGGTGGGCTGGTCCGATATTCCCGCCGACCTGAGCGACCACGCGGCCCTCACGCGCCTGCACGACCACCTGCCGCGGGATGCGCTGGTCATTTCCTCGGACCTGTCGCGCGCTGCGGATACGGCCACGGCAATTCAAGGCACGCGCCGCCGCCTGCCGCACCACCCCGATCTGCGCGAGATCCATTTCGGCACTTGGGAAATGCGCACCTTTCCCGAGATCGAGGCAGAAGACCCCGAACTGGCCTTTGCCTATTGGGACAGCCCAGGCGACGTGCGTCCGCCCAACGGCGAAAGCTGGAACGCGGTCCGCGCGCGGGTCGACGCGGCGATCGACGGTTTGATCGCTAAGCATACAGGCGCCAATCTGGTCATCGTGGCTCATTTCGGCGTGATCCTGACCCAGGTACAGCGTGCCTTGGATCTGGACGCGCAACAGACCTTCGCCCATCGCATCGACAACCTGTCGGTGACCGAGTTGGCGTTTGACGGCAAAACCTGGTCGGTCGGCCGGATCAATCATCTTCCGTGAATACAACGTACACAAATCAGCGTTTTACCGATGTCAGGCGTTCGGCCATCCTTGGGCCATGACATATGACCTTTTTATCGGGGACCGCTTGTTTTCAAGCTGGTCCATGCGCGGATGGCTGATGCTGGAAAAATTCGGCCTGCCCTACGCGACCCACATGATCGGCCTGTATTCGGGCACGATGGCCCGGGACATGCAGCCGCTGGCCCCGGCCCGTCTGGTCCCTGCGCTGCGCCTGCCCGACGGCACGGTGGTCGGCGAAAGCCTCGCCATCGCCGAGACGCTGGCCGAACGCCATCCCGATGCCCAGCTTTGGCCGCAAGACGCCGCAGCCCGCGCAACCGCCCGTTGGCTTTGTGCCGAGATGGTCGCCGGGTTCCATGCCCTGCGGTCGGCCTGCCCCATGCAACTCAAACACCGCTGGAAAGGGTTCGAGCCGTCCGGCGAAACCCGCGCCGATCTGACCCGGATCGAGACCCTGTGGGCGCATGCGCGCAAAATTTCGGGCATGGAGTCCGGCCCGTTGTTCGGCAGCTATTCGCTGGCCGATGTGTTCTATACGCCGGTCGCGGCCAGGATCATCGGCTACGGTCTGCGCGTATCCGCGCAGAACCACGACTATTGCATGGAGTTGTTGTCGGACCCGGCGGTTCGACAATGGCGCGCGATGGGTCTAACGGTCGACTACGACCCGTTCCCCTATGACCAGCCGCTCGACGCCGAGCCTTGGCCGATCGGCGAGGCCTCGACAGCCCGCGCAGTTGAGGCGGGGCCGTCGGTCAATGACCTCTGCCCCTATTCCGGCGAACCGGTGACCGCATTTCTCGAACTGGACAGCAAACGGTGGGGCTTCTGCAACACTTTCTGCCGCGACAAAACCGTGGCCGACCCCGGAGCGTGGCCGAAATTCACGCATATGATCCGGCAAGCGATGTGACCGTTAACCATTCCTAAACCGGCGCCATGGCAGCAAGGCCCTGTTAACCACGAACAGGATCGCCATGGTCGCCCGCGCTCATACCGTTGCTTTTCAGGGGGTCGAGGCCCGCCCGGTCGAGGTGCAATGCGCCGTATCCCCCGGGCTGCCCGCCTTTTCAATCGTCGGCCTGCCGGACAAGGCCGTGTCCGAGGCCCGCGAACGCGTGCGCAGTGCGCTCAGTGCAATGGCCATTGCGCTGCCATCCAAACGCATCACGATCAACCTGTCGCCCGCCGACCTGCCCAAGGAAGGCAGCCATTTCGACCTGCCGATCGCGCTGGCCCTGCTCTGTGCCATCGACATCCTGCCCGCCGACGCCGCCGAAGGCACCATGGCTCTGGGCGAGCTTTCGCTGGACGGCTCATTGGTACCCGTGGCCGGCGCCCTGCCCGCCGCGATGACCGCCGCGGTCGAGGGCCGCACGCTGCTGTGTCCGCGCGCGTCAGGTGCCGAGGCGGCCTGGGTCGACGCAACCCAGGTGATCGGGGCCGCGTCCCTGGGCGACGTCGTGCGCCATTTTACGGGTCAGTCGCCCCTGTCGGTCGCCGAACCCGGCGAGGTCAGGTTGGAGCCCTCGACCCGCGATCTGCGCGACGTCAAAGGGCAGGAACGGGCAAAACGCGCGCTGGAAATCGCGGCAGCCGGCCGTCACCACATGATCATGATCGGCACGCCGGGATCGGGCAAATCCATGCTGGCTGCCCGCTTGCCCGGCATACTGCCGCCGCTGACGCCCACCGAGGCGCTGGAGACCTCGATGATCCAATCGCTGTGCGGTATGCTGGACGAGGGCGGCATCAGCAGGACCCGCCCGTTCCGCGAGCCGCATCACACGGCATCGATGGCGGCGATCGTAGGCGGCGGAAAAGGCGCGAAACCCGGCGAGATTTCCCTGGCCCACAACGGCGTCCTGTTCATGGACGAGTTCCCCGAGTTTCCGCGTACGGTTCTGGAAACCCTACGCCAGCCCATCGAGACCGGCGAGGTCATGGTCGCCCGCGCCAACGCCCATGTGAAATACCCCTGCCGGTTCATGTTGGTGGCGGCAGCGAACCCCTGTAAATGCGGATATCTCAGCGACCCGTCCCGCGCCTGCTCGCGCGCACCCGTCTGCGGCGAGGACTATCTGGGCCGCATCTCGGGGCCGCTGATGGACCGGTTCGATCTGCGGATCGAGGTGCCGCCCGTGGGCTTTACCGACCTTGACCTGCCGCCATCCGGAGACAGCTCGGCCACCGTTGCCACGAGGGTGCAGCAGGCGCGCGTTGTTCAGGCCCGGCGCTTTCAGGACACGCCCGGCATTCTCCAGAACGCCGATATCGAGGGCAATCTGCTGGAAGAGGTCGCCGCTCCAGACGCCGAGGGCAAGGACCTGCTGGTCAAGGCGGCCGAACGGTTCGGCCTGTCGGCGCGGGCCTACCACCGTATTCTGCGTGTGGCCCGCACCATTGCGGATCTCGAGGGCGCGCCCGATGTGCGTCGCCCCCATGTGGCCGAGGCGCTGAGCTATAGGATCAGCGCCCGAGTTGCGGCTTAGACCTTGGCCTCAATCGCCTGCCAGATCTTTTCGGCAATATTGGTTCCGTTGAACCGCTCCAATTCCTGGATTCCTGTGGGCGAAGTCACGTTGATTTCGGTCAGATAGTCGCCGATCACGTCGATGCCTACGAAGATCTGGCCCTTTTCCTTCAGCAGCGGTCCGATGGCCGCGCAAATCTCAAGATCACGGTCGGTCAGGCCAATCTTTTCGGGGCGGCCGCCCACATGCATGTTCGACCGCGTCTCACCCTCGGCTGGAACGCGGTTGATCGCGCCGACCGGTTCGCCATCTACCAGGATCACCCGCTTGTCGCCGTTGCGCACATCCGGCAGGAATTTCTGAACGATCAGCGGCTCTCGCGAGAAACCGGTGAACAACTCGTGCAACGAGGTCAGGTTGCGGTCATCCGCATCGAGGCGGAACACGCCGGCCCCACCATTGCCATAGAGCGGCTTGAGGATGATGTCGCCGTGCTTTTCCTTGAACGCCTTGATGGTCCGCAGATCGCGGGCGATCGTGGTTGGCGGAGTCAGGTCAGGGAAATCCAGAACCAGCAGTTTTTCCGGGTAGTTGCGCACCCAGAACGGATCATTCACAACCAGCGTCTGCCCGCGCAGCCGATCCAGCAGATGGGTCGAGGTGATATAATGCATGTCGAACGGCGGGTCCTGCCGCAGCCAGACGACATCGAAATCCGCAAGGTCAACCTCGCGTTCAGGCCCCAGAACCGCCGGCTGGTCAGCAACCCGCTGCACCGTCGTGTCGTGACCGCGGGCGGTGATGCGCCCCTCTTGATAGGCCAGTTGATCGGGTCCGTAGTAAAACAGCTGGTGGCCGCGGGCCTGGGCTTCTTCGGCCAGCCGGAACGAGCTGTCGGCATTGATGTCCACGGCCCCGATCGGGTCCATCTGAAAGGCGATTTTCATGGCGTGTCCCTCGTGTTCACGCCAGATACATGGCCCAGCGGGGACGGGTGTTCAATGGCGATCAGCCCTGACCAAAGGCGTTTTCGACGATTTGCACTGCGCCCGTTGCATCTACCAGAGCCGCATCGAACCGGACATTGGTCAGCTGTCCGCCCGGTTCCTGCGCCAAATACTGCGCCGCCGAGGCATATATCCGGTCGATCTGGCGCTTGCTGATCCGTGCGGCGGCGCTGTCAAAGGTTTGGCTTTTCTTGACCTCGACGAACACAAGGCCCTGCGCATGCCGGACGATCAGGTCGATCTCGCCCCCCGCGCCGCGCCAACGCCTGTGACAGACCTCGAACCCTCGTCTTTCGTAGTCGGCAGCGACGCTGTGCTCGGCCGCTTGCCCGGCGTGATAGGAAACCGAGCCCTGGACCGACCGTCGCGCCATATCATCCCTTTCCCAGTTGCAGAGCCTTTTGGTAAATCGGCCGCCTTGGCAAATCATACATCTTGGACACCAGATCTGCCGCATCCCGCACCGAGTGCGTTTCCAGAGCCTGTCGCAGCGCCTCTTCTACATCCGAATCGTTAACGGCTTGTGAATGGGCGCGCTCCACCAGCAAGACGATCTCGCCCTTCACGGTGGCATCTCGATACTGCTCGGACAGCTCTACCAAGCTACCCCGCCGGACTTCCTCGAACTTTTTGGTCAGTTCACGACAGACCGCGGCCTGTCGCTCGTCGCCCAAGACTTGCGCCAGATCCGACAGGCATGCCCCCAAACGCTTGGGGGATTCGTAGAATACCAGCGTTCCGGGAATGTCGCGCAGCGCCTCGATCCGTGTTCGGCGGGCGCCTGACGCATTCGGCAGGAAACCGGCGAAAAAGAAGGCGTCCGTCGGCAGGCCCGCCAGGGTCAGCGCCGTCACTACAGCTGACGCACCGGGCGCGCAGGTCACGGTGAATCCGGCCTCGGCCGCCTGCTTACCCAGGTCGTAACCCGGATCGGCGATCAGCGGCATCCCCGCCTCGGAGGCGTAGGCCACCGACTTGCCCTGGGCCAGTTCGGCCATGATCCGCTCGCGCGCGCCCGTGCCGCTGTGATCGTGATAGGACAGAATGCGCCGCCCTTCGAGCGGCACGCCGTGAATCTCCATCAGTTTGCGCAGGCTTCGTGTGTCTTCCGCGGCGATCACATCCGCCGAGGCCAGAACATCCAACGCCCTCAGCGTGATGTCGCGCGCCGTTCCGATCGGTGTGGCAACGAAATACAGCCCCCCCGCCAATCTAACCTTTTGGAAATTCAATGCTGGACCCTCGCAGCGTGACGTTTATTATCGCGGCGGCACCAAACAGCAGCGTCCCGTGCCGCCGGATCAGGGAGTTTTCATCGAGATGTCCACCGTTTGCAACCCCGTTCGCAAGATCGCGAAAATCGCCATCGGCATTGCCACTGCTGCGTTTCTGGCCGCCTGCGAGCCGGGCGCGACCGGCCGGGGCCCCTCGATCGATACCTCCGAGCCGGTTCCCGTTGCGCTGCTGGTGCCTCAGTCCAGCGATCCGTCGCTGGCCCAAAGCCTCGAGAACGCCGCGCGTCTGGCGATGGCGGATCTTCAGAACGCCCGGATCGACCTGCGGGTCTATGACACGGCCGGAAATCCGAACACCGCGACCGCGTCGGCGCAGCAGGCGGTGGCCGACGGCGCCAAGGTCATTCTGGGGCCCGTCTATGCCCAGGCCGCCAATGCGGCGGGGCTGGCAGTGCTGAGCAAGAACGTGAACGTGCTTTCGTTTTCGAACAACACCAGCATCGCGGGCGGCAATGTCTTCGTGCTGGGGCCGACCTTCGACAACACGGCCCGCCGGCTGATCAATTTCGCAGGCCGGCAGGGCAAATCGAAAATGGTTGTCGTCTACAGCAACGACGCCGCCGGGCAGTTGGGACGCGCCGCGATCGCCAACGCCCTTAGTGGCAGCCGAGTCGCCAATGCCGGCGAGGTCGGCTTTGACCGGTCTCAGCAGGGCGTGATCGACGCGGTTCCGGCGATCAAGGCCACGGTGGATCAGACCGGAGCGGATTCGATGTTCCTGACCGCCACGACCGCCGGCGCGCTGCCGTTGTTCACCCAATTGCTGCCAGAGGCCGGCGTGTCCCCCGCCCTGGTGCAATATATCGGCCTGACACGGTGGGACATCCCGGCGCAGACTCTGGAGTTGCCCGGGGTCCAGGGCGGATGGTTCGCCCTGCCCGATCCGGCCAAGGCCCAAGCCTATCGGCAGCGCTACAACACGACCTATGGCGAGGCCCCGCACCCGATCAGTGGGTTGGCCTATGACGGTATCGCAGCCATCGGCGCCTTGGCCAGCCAGGGCAATTCGAACGCCCTGTCAGCGGCCGCGTTGACGCAGAACGCCGGGTTCCAGGGGGTGGGCGGCATCTTCCGTCTACGACCGGACGGCACCAACGAACGCGGTCTGGCGGTTGCCACGATCCAGAACAAACAGGTGGTTGTGATTGACCCTGCCCCACAAAGCTTCTCCGGCGCCGGTTTCTGAACCGCTTGCGCTGGCTCTGCAGCCCAGCGGCCCGCTGATCTGTGACGCCTCTGAGATTTTCGACAGCGATGCGATCGGCGCCCGGTTGTCAGCGGCCCTTATGGATACCTCTGACACGGCGGCGGCCCGCGCTGCGGTGGTGCGCGTGTTGCGCGACGCGCAAAAGGCCGGGCGTCAGGCCATTGCCGAAGCGTTCACCGCCCGCCCTTTCGACGCCCGTCCATTGACCCGGTCCTACACCTATCTGACCGACGGGCTGGTCTGCACCGCGTTGCAGGTGGCCAGCACCCGGCTGCATCCGCTGGCGAATCCGACCCAGGGTGAAAAGATCGCCGTGATGGCGGTCGGCGGGTATGGGCGTGGGGAAATGGCACCGTTCTCGGATGTCGATCTGCTGTTCCTGACGCCCTACAAGATCACCGCTTGGGCCGAAAGCGTGATCGAATCCATGCTGTACATGCTGTGGGATCTGCAGCTGAAGGTCGGTCATTCGTCGCGCACGATTCGCGACTGCCTGCGCCTGGGCGAGGATGATTTCACGATCCGGACCGCGATGCTGGAGCACCGGTTTCTGGGCGGCGACGCGGCCCTGGCCGCCGAGCTCGAACAGCGGCTGAAATCTGACCTGTTCAAGGGCTCGGAACGCGAATTCATCGAGGCCAAGCTGCACGAACGGGACGCGCGCCACCTCAAACAGGGCGAGCGCTACGTGGTCGAGCCCAACGTGAAAGAAGGCAAGGGCGGGCTGCGCGACCTGCAGTCGCTGTACTGGATCGCCAAATATATCTACGGCGTGCAAGATGTGGCCGAGCTGGTGCCTCTCGGTCTGTTTACCGCCGACGAACTCAGAACTTTCTCCCAAGCTGAAGAATTCCTGTGGGCGGTGCGCTCCCACCTGCATCTGGTTACCGGGCGGGCGACCGAGAAATTGACCTTTGATCTTCAGGTCGAAGTTGCCGAGCGTATGGGATACGAGGACCGCGCGGGACGTCGTGGGGTCGAAATCTTTATGCAGCGCTACTTCCGCGAGGCCACCCGAGTCGGTGAGTTGACACGGATTTTTTTGACGAAGCTCGAAGCGGCCCACATGAAGAGCGCGCCCCTGCTGGAACGTATCTTCAGCCGCAAACCGCGGGTCAAGCCGGGGTACAAGGTGGTGCACGGGCGTCTGGACGTGGCCGACCCCGACAGCTTCCTGTCCGACAAGCTGAACCTGCTGCGCCTGTTCGAAGAGGGCCTGCGCACCGGTATGCTGATCCACCCCGATGCCATGCGGCTGGTCACCGCCAACCTGCACCTGATCGACGATGACATGCGTAACGACAAAGAGGCGCGGCGCATCTTTCTGGATCTGATGCTAAAACACGGCAATCCCGAACGCGCGCTGCGCCGCATGAACGAACTGGGCGTTCTTTCGGCCTTCATCCCCGAATTCGAGCCCATCGTGGCGATGATGCAGTTCAACATGTACCACAGCTACACCGTTGACGAACACACGATCCAGTGCATCACAAACCTGGCGCAGATCGAACGCGGCGAGTTGGTCGAGGCGCTGCCCTTGGCCTCGTCGATCCTGAAGGGCGGCGTGAACCGTCGGGTGCTGTATGTCGCGCTGTTGCTGCATGACATCGGCAAGGGCCGCCCCGAGGATCATTCGATTCTGGGGGCCCGGATCGCCCGCACGGTGGCGCCGCGGCTGGGGCTAAACAAGAAGGAATGCGAAACCGTCGAGTGGCTGGTGCGCTATCACCTGCTGATGTCGGACATGGCGCAGAAGCGCGACATTTCCGACCCGCGCACGGTCCGCGACTTCGCCAAAGCGGTGAAAACCGTCAAACGGCTGGACCTGCTGACTGTTCTGACGGCCTGCGACATCCGCGGGGTGGGGCCCGATACCTGGAACAACTGGAAGGCCACCTTGCTGCGCGCGCTGCACGCCGAAACCAAGCGGGCGCTGAAAACCGGGATGGAGGATCTCAACCGCGCCAACCGGGGCGCCGAGGCCAAGAAGGCGCTGCGCGAGGCGCTGGCGGGCTGGTCCAAGGCCGATCTCAAGACCGAGACCGCGCGGCACTATGACCCGTATTGGCAGGGTCTGAACCTCGAAACCCATGTCGAGTTCGCCGAAATGCTGCGAGCGCTGGAACACGGCGGCGACCCGGGCGCCATGGAAATCCGTCTGCACCCCGACGAGGACCGCGACGCTACCCGTGCCTGTTTCGCCATGGCCGACCATCCCGGCATCTTTGCCCGCATCGCCGGGGCGCTGGCGCTGGCGGGGGCCAACGTCGTGGATGCGCGCAGCTACACCACCAAGGACGGTTATGTCACCGATGCCTTCTGGATCCAGGATTCCGAAGGTCACCCCTTTGACACGGCCCGCTTGCCACGCCTGACCCAGATAATACACAAGACATTGAAGGGCGAAGTGGTCGCCCGCGACGCGCTCAAGTCTCGCGACAAGATCAAGAAGCGGGAAAAGGCGTTCAATGTTCCGACCCACATCACCTTCGACAACGAAGGTTCGGAAATCTACACCATCATCGAGGTCGATACCCGCGACCGCCCCGGCCTGCTGTACGATCTGGCCCGAACTCTTGCAGCGGCCAATGTCTATATCGCCAACGCGGTGATCGCGACCTATGGCGAGCAGGTGGTGGACACGTTCTATGTCAAGGACATGTTCGGGCTGAAATACCATTCCGAGTCCAAGCAGCGCACGCTCGAGGCCAAGTTGCGCAGCGCCATCGCCGAAGGCGCCGAGCGGGCGGCCTCATGAAGCAGATCCGCCTGTTTTCGGGCCTGTTCACGGTCGGGTTCTGGACCCTGGCCAGCCGCATTCTGGGATTTGCGCGCGAAATCCTTCTGACCGCGCTGATCGGCCCGGGGCCCGTGATGGACGCCTTTGTTGCGGCCTTCCGCCTGCCCAACATGTTCCGCCGATTCTTCGCCGAGGGCGCTTTCAACGCGGCCTTCGTTCCGATGTTTTCGAAACGGCTGGAAGGCGGCGAGGACGCGCAAGGGTTTGCGCAGGATGCGTTCAACCTGCTGGCAACGGCCGTTCTGGCGCTGGTCGGGCTGGCCATGGTCTTCATGCCGGGGCTGGTCTGGCTGACGGCCGAGGGGTTTTATGGCGACGAACGTTTCGATCTGGCGGTCGGTTACGGATATGTCGTCTTTCCCTACATCCTGTTCATGTCTCTGGCCGCGCTGTTTTCCGGGGTTCTCAATGCCACCGGTCGCTTCGCCGCCGCTGCTGCGGCTCCGGTCCTGCTGAACATCTTCGCCTGCACGGCACTCATCGTAGGCGCGGTAACCGGGGGCGAGGTCATCCGTTGGCTCATTGCCGTCATACCCATTGCCGGGGTCGCTCAACTGGCGTTGGTATGGGTCGCCACCGAACGCGCCGGAATTCGCATCCGGTTCGGCCGACCGAAGCTCAGCCCTGACATGCGCAAGATGGTTCGGATCGCGGTACCAGCCGCCCTTGCGATGGGGGTGACTCAGGTCAATCTGGTCGTAGGGCAGTTGGTCGCGTCAAAGACCGAAAATGCCGTCAGTTGGCTGTTCGCTGCAGACCGTCTGTATCAGCTGCCGCTGGGCGTGGTCGGCATCGCCGTGGGCATCGTGCTGTTACCCGACCTGTCGCGTCGTCTGCGCGCGGGTGACGGCGATGGTGCGCGCAACGCTTTTTCCCGCGCCGGAGAATTCACCCTCTTGTTGACTATTCCGGCAACCGTGGCCTTTGTGCTCGTCCCGGTCCCGCTGGTTTCGGTCCTGTTCCAACGCGGCCAGTTCACCCCCGAAGACACGGCTGCCACCGCACTGGCCGTGGCGGTCTATGGCGTCGGCCTGCCGGCCTTCATGCTGCAAAAGCTGCTGCAACCGCTGTTCTTCGCGCGCGAGGATACCCGTTCGCCCTTCCGGTATGCCATGGTGGCGATGGTCATCAACGCCGTTCTGGCTTTTGGGCTGTACCCGATCGTCGGCTGGATCGCCCCAGCCATTGCGGCCTCGGCCGCCGGGTGGGGCATGGTGGCGCTGTTGGCACTGGGTGCCCGGCGCATGGGCGACGAGGCCCGTTTCGACGACAGGTTCAAGCGCCGCGCGCCCAGAATATTGGTCGCTTCAATAGGAATGGGTGTGGCGCTGGTCGTGGCAATGCAGATGTTCGGCTGGGCATTCGACATTCCGGGTTGGCGGTATCTGGCGTTACTGGCCCTGATCATGGTCGCCGCAGTGTCTTACTTCCTTCTGGGCCACCTGCTGGGTGCGTTCCGCCTGTCCGAGTTCCGGTCCGCCCTGCGAAGGTCCTGACCGTCAATCCCGCCGGATACGCCCTACCAGCCGCGCCCATCCTCCCGGTGCCACGAAAAACGACAGCGCGAACCCGGTCGCGAACCCACCCAGATCGGCAACCCAATCCGAGGTGCCGCCGAAGATCAGGCCGAACAGCAGTTGGATGCCCATCAGCACCGCGATCAACTGGAATGCCCGTGCCTGGTTCTCTCCGACCAGCGACAGCCTGCGCCATAGCAGCCAGGTGAACGCGCCGATCAGGCCATAGACCGGCGGGAAGCCCCCGACCAGCGGATAGCGCGGGTCCAGCAGCACCGCATAGGCCAGCGCCCCGCCCACGCCGGACAGCACAAAGATCACCAGCATCGCAAAACCGCCAAACACCTCGCCCACCATCTTGCCCATCGCCAAAACAAAGACGCAGACAAAAAGCGCCTGGGTAAAACTGCCTGACACGAAGGGGTAGGTGAAGAACCGGATCACATGCTCGACCGGCCAACGCCCGTTCATCACCATCCAGTCGAAGATGTCGGCCGAGAAGGAATAGCGCTGGATCGCCTCCAGCCGCCAGCCTACCGCGCCGGGTCCGCCGACCAGGCCGCGCGTGCCGAGGGTGAAGGCCAGTTCGATCCCCATGATGAACAAGACCAGCGCCACCACCACGGGTGGCAGGGGGTTCACGGGGGGTGTGTAGTGCTCGCTGCTCATTGGGCGGGCCTTTCGCGGCTGTTGACGTCCCTTTGCCTCATGGGTAAGCGACGGAGGCTTATTTTTCCAGACGGGAGTTCCCTTCCATGACCGAGACCAAGTTCACGCCGCGCGTGTTTTCCGGCATTCAGCCCTCGGGAAACCTGCATCTTGGCAACTACCTTGGTGCGCTCAAGCGTTTTGTGGACATGCAGGGGCCGGAGATGGAGACCGTGTACTGCATGGTCGATCTTCACGCGATCACCGTCTGGCAGGACCCCAAGGAACTGGCGCATTCCACGCGCGAGCTGTGCGCGGGCTTCATCGCCGCAGGCATCGACCCGGAACAGTCGATCCTGTTCAACCAGTCCCAGGTGCCCGAGCACGCGCAACTGGCCTGGATCTTCAACTGTGTCGCGCGCATGGGCTGGATGCAGCGCATGACCCAGTGGAAGGACAAGGCTGGCAAAAACCAGCAGAACGCCTCGCTGGGTCTGTTCGCCTATCCCTCGCTGATGGCCGCTGACATTCTGGTCTATCACGCGACCCATGTGCCGGTGGGCGACGACCAGAAACAGCACCTTGAACTGACCCGCGACATCGCCATCAAGTTCAACCACGACTATGGCGTCGATTTCTTCCCGATCACCGAGCCGGTGATCGAGGGCGCGGCGACGCGCGTGATGAGCCTGCGCGACGGGGCCAAGAAGATGTCCAAGTCGGATCCGTCCGACATGAGCCGGATCAACATGACCGACGATGCCGACACCATCGCCAAGAAGATCCGCAAGGCCAAGACCGACCCCGACGCCCTGCCCTCGGACGTGGACGGGCTGGAAGGCCGCCCCGAGGCGCGCAACTTGGTCAACATCTATGCCGCGCTCAGCGATCAGACGGTCGAGCAGGTTTTGGCCGAGGTCGGTGGCAAGCAGTTTGGTGAATTCAAGCCGATGCTGGCCGATCTTGCAGTCGCAAAGCTGTCGCCGATCTCGACCGAGATGGCGCGGCTGATGGGCGATCAGGCCGAGATCGACAGGATCCTGGACCGTGGCGCGGAACGGGCGCGGGAGATCGCGGCTCCGATCCTCAGCCGCACCTACGAGATCGTGGGGATGGTGGGCGCCGGCCGCGCCTGAGAACCAGATGGAAACAGCAACGCCGCCCCGGATCCGGGGCGGCGTTTTTCGTTGCAGATCAGGCAGCCTGCGGGTGAAGTTTTTCCTCGACGATGGATTCAGCCACCACATGGGGGCTGACGCCATCCACCTTGGCGCGGGTCAGGATGCGGTCCATCGTCCGCTCCAACGCCTCGAGCCGCTGACCGACCCAAGCTTCGCGGTCCTTGATCTTCAGGATTTCGGTCGCCACGTTCACGATCCCGCCGCCATTGGCCACGAAATCCGGGGCGTAAAGGATGCCGCGGTCATGCAGTCGCTGCGCGTCGACATCGGTTGCCAGCTGGTTGTTGGCCCCTCCGGCCACTGCGCCGACCTTCAGCAGCGGAATGCTGGTTTCGTTCAGGATGCCGCCGATCGCGCAGGGCGCGAAAATATCCGCCTCGGCTGCATAGACCGCATCGGGCGCGACGGCCTGCGCCGCGAACCGGTCCGCCAGCCGGGCAGTCTGGCCCGCATCGATGTCGGTAATCACCAGTTTCGCCCCTGCGTCATTCAGCAGCGCACACAGGTGTTCGCCCACATGGCCCAGCCCTTGCACCGAGACGGTCTTGCCGCTCAGGTCGTCGGACCCGAACCGATGCCGCGCAGTCACGCGGATGGCGTTGAAGATCCCGCGGGCGGTGATGGGCGACGGGTCGCCGCTGGCGAACGGGCCATCGGGCAGACCGGCGACATATTCGGTTTCGGTGCCGATCTGGGCCATGTCGGCCGGGGTCATCCCCATGTCCTCGGCCGTCCAGTACCGGCCACCAAGGCTTTGCACAACGCGCCCGAAGGCCTGCAACAGCCGGGGCGTCTTGTCCGCGCTCGGGTCGCCGATGATAACGGCCTTGCCCCCGCCCAGCGGCAGATCGGCCGCGGCGTTCTTGTAGGTCATGCCCCGCGACAGGCGCAGCGCATCGTCCAGCGCCTCGGACGGGTGGCCATAGGTGCGCATCCGCACGCCACCCGCTGCCGGCCCCAATTGCGTGGAGTGGATCGCCACAAAGCCCGAAAGCCCGCTGGCGGCATCTTTGAATTCGACCACACGCTCGTGATCTGGCGCGTCAATCGTAGTTATTTCCATTTTGCTCCTCCGGAAAGACAGATGGAGTCTGCCACATCCGACCGAGCGATTTTCGCCAATACATGCTGGTCAACACATTTCTCTTGGCGATAATGATAAACTGAACCGACAACTTTAGGGATTTTCTCCATGGACCAGATCGACCGCAAGATCGTGCGCGCGCTGCAGCAGGACGGGCGCATGACCGTTCTGGACCTGGCCGAAAAGGTGGGCCTGTCGCCCACACCGTGCGCGCGACGCCTGGAGCGCCTGCGTCGCGATGGGGTGATCACCGGATATTCGGCGCAGGTCGACCCCGAGAAGTTGGGCTTTGGCGTCACGATTTTCGTGTCTGTCGAACTGGAGAAACAGGACCGCAACGCCATCGACGCCTTCGAACGCGCCATCCTGCGCTGTGACGAGGTGATGGAGTGTTACCTCATGACCGGCTCGCGCGACATCCTGCTGCGCGTCGTGGCGCGTGACCTGACCGCCTTCGACGCGTTTCTGGAGAACCGGCTGATGCAGATTCCGGGCATCCGCAACCTACGCTCCAACTTCGCCCTGCGCGCGATGGTCAAGCGCGACGTGTTGCCATCGTCGGCCGGATAATCTGCTGGACCTCGGGCGCGCGCGCTCCTACGGTTCGGCGGAATTGACGGAGGGCACAATGGCAGTCGGCAAGAATATCCGCACCTATTTCGATGGAACATGGCACGATGGCGATGCCCCGATCATGCGGGCCGCGGACCACGGGGCCTGGCTGGGATCATCGGTGTTTGACGGCGCGCGCTATTTTGACGGAATGGCGCCCGATCTGGCGGCGCATTGCGACCGGGTGAATCGCTCGGCCGAGGCGCTGATGCTGACCCCAACGGTGTCAACGGAACGGATGGTCGAGCTGGTCCAGGAAGGGCTGGCGACCTATCCCAAGGATGCCGCGGTGTACATCCGCCCAATGTACTGGGGCATCGACGGCGACGCGACCGCGATCGTGCCGCAGGCCGGAAGTACCGGGTTCGCGATCTGCCTGGAAGAGATCCCGATGGCCCCCGAAACCGCTTCGGCCACCCTGACCACCACGCGGTTCCGCCGGCCGGTCCTGGAAAACGCCGTGGTCAACGCCAAGGCCGGGTGCCTGTATCCCAACAACGCGCGCATGCTGACCGAGGCCCGCTCCAAGGGGTTTTCCAACGCGCTGGTGGCCGATGCCCTTGGCAACGTGGCCGAAACTGCAACCGCCAACATCTTCATGGTCAGGGATGGCGAGGTCTTTACCCCCATTCCCAACGGCACCTTCCTTGCCGGCATCACCCGCGCGCGGCACATCGACAACCTGCGCCGCGACGGGGTGACGGTGCATGAAACGGTGCTGTCCTTCGACGATTTCCGTGCGGCGGACGAGGTGTTCATGTCCGGCAACATGAACAAGGTCACGCCGGTGACGGCCCTTGACGACACCCAGTACCAAGTCGGCCCCGTCACGCGCCGGGTGCGATCCTTGTACTGGGACTGGGCCGCAAGCGCCCGTTAGTCGGCCCGACCGAGTTGCCAGACTGCGAAGGCTGGGGCATGATCGCCAAAATCTTGAGAGGACAGTCATGCGCAAGTTCCTTGTAGTTCTGGATGACAGCCGCGAATGCCTGAATGCCATGCGCTTTGCTGCCATGCGGGCGGCGCATACGGGCGGCGGCGTGACCATCCTGTCGGTCATTCCGCCGGATGAGTTCAATCACTGGATCGGCGTGTCCGAAATGATGCGCGAAGAGGCCCGCGAACGCATCCACGCCCATTTCGAGGTGTTCGCGAAATGGATGCGCGACAAGCAGGGGATCGAACCCGAACTGGCGATCCGAGAAGGCGAGCCGGTGGCCCAGATCATCGAACATATCCGCTCGGACCCGGAAATCGGGGTTCTGGTTCTGGGGGCCGGCACGGGCAAGAAGGGGCCCGGGCCGCTGGTCACACAACTGACCCGCAACGCCGGCGGCTTGCCGATTCCGATCACCATCGTGCCGGGCGACCTGAGCAAAGAGAAGCTCGAAGAGATCACTTGATGCCCGCCACCCTGCACTTCTGGTTCGATTTCGCCTCGACCTATTCTTACCTAAGCGCCATGCGCGTAGAACGGGAGGCGGCGCGGCGCGGGGTGCGCGTGGAATGGCAGCCATTTCTGCTGGGTCCCATTTTTGCCGAACAGGGCTGGACCACCTCGCCTTTCAACATCTACCCGACCAAAGGCCGGTACATGTGGCGCGACATGGAGCGGCTGTGCGCCTTGCGCGGCCTGCCGCTGACCCGTCCGGACCCGTTTCCGCAGAACAGCTTGAAAGCGGCGCGCCTGGCGCTGGCGCTTCCAGACTCCGGCCCACGGGCCGCGTTCGCGCGGGCCGTCTTCTCGGCCGAATTCGGAGATGGCCGCAACATATCCGACGACACAGTCCTGCAGGATGCGCTGTCCCAGGCAGGCGCCGCACCCGAGATGCTGGACCAGCTGTCAGATCCGGCCATCAAGGCCGCCCTGTTCGAACAGGTCGACCGCGCCAAGGCATTGGGCCTGTTCGGCGCGCCCAGCTTCGTGGCCGGCTCGGACCTGTTCTGGGGTGACGACCGCCTGGACATGGCGATCGAGCATGCAGCCCTGGATTAGAATCGTTCCAAATCTTGACTTCCCCGCGCCCGGCGCGCATATCAGACGCAAGCGATACGGAGCGCCGCCATGTTCATCCAGACCGAATCCACGCCGAACCCGGCAACTCTGAAATTCCTGCCCGGCCAGACCGTGCTCGAGGCGGGCACCGCGGATTTCCCGACGGCCGAGGCCGCCGAAAACTCGCCGCTGGCCAAACGCATCTTTGCGGTAAAGGGCGTAACGGGTGTGTTCTTCGGCAACGACTTCGTGACCGTCACCAAGGATGACGACGTTCAGTGGGACCACATCAAACCCGCGATCCTAGGCGCGGTGATGGAGCATTACCAATCCGGCCAGCCGGTCATGGGGGCTGGGGCGGATGCGGCCTCGGGTCATGCGGAACACACCGGCGAAGATTCTGAAATCGTCAATCAAATCAAGGAGCTGCTCGACAGCCGCGTCCGCCCCGCCGTGGCGCAGGACGGCGGCGACATAACCTTCCACGGATTTGATCGCGGTGTTGTCTACCTGCACATGCAGGGGGCCTGCGCTGGCTGTCCGTCTTCGACCCTGACTCTGAAGATGGGGATCGAGAACCTGCTGCGCCATTACATTCCCGAAGTGACCGAGGTTCGCCCCGTTGCCGTCTAAGCCCAAGGTTCTGGCCTTTGACACATCGGCCGCGCATTGCGCGGCCGCTTTGATTTGCGGCCCGGACATCATCGCCAGCCGTGCCGAACCCATGGCCCGCGGTCAGGCCGAGCGATTGATGCCCTTGCTGCAGGACATCCTGACCGAGGCCGGGCTGGACTGGTCCGGGCTGGACGCGATCGGCGTCGGAACCGGGCCAGGAAACTTCACCGGCATCCGCATCTCGGTCTCGGCCGCGCGTGGTCTGGCGCTGGGCCTGAACAAACCCGCAGTCGGGGTGTCGGGCCTCGAAGCCCTGGCCGCGCTGGCCCCTTCGGGCCACATTCCGGCCATCCCCGCCCCGCGGGACCAGGTCTATTTGCAGAAGCCGGGAGCCGCACCGCAAGTTCTGCCTCGGGATCAGGCAGAATCACTGGGGCCGCTGTTTACCAACGACGACCCGGAGCAGCTGGCCTGCGCGATCGCGCGCATCGCAGCGCAACGCCGGACCCTGCCGCAAACACCGCCCGCGCCGTTGTATCTGCGCCCGGCCGATGCCGCGCCGTCGCGCGACGCGCCGCCGGTCCTACTGGATCCATGACGCCACAGGAGATGGCCGAAACCCATGCCGCGGCCTTTACCCAGTCGCGCCCCTGGACCGCGTCGGAGTTTGCCGATCTGACTGCAGGCCGTTTCACGCATGTGCTCGGAAACAAATCTGCCTTTGCCCTATTCCAGGTCATTGGCGACGAGGCCGAGCTGCTGACCATTGCAACCCATCCCGACCGCCAGAGGCAGGGACTGGCGCGGGCGCTCATGCAGGGCTGGCAGACGCGCGCCAGCGCTCTGGGCGCGTGCCGCGCCGTTCTGGACGTCGCGGCCGACAACATTCCGGCCATTGCACTCTATCAAAGTTGCGGTTATGCGCCCTGCGGTCTGCGCCGGGCCTATTACAGGCGTCCCGGGGCGAACAATGTCGATGCAATTGTGATGGAGCGCACGCTGCCCTGACGAAAGCCGAGCGATTCCGAGACCAATTGGTCAAAAAGCGGTTGACCATGTCAGTTTCAGACGGCCTTAATTGCCGCTATCACAGCAGTTCTGCTCGCTCTGAGCGGGGCTGGGCGTAAGACCCGGTCCCGAAGTCATAATAAACAACGGGAGTATATGATGACCCTGATGAAATCCTTGATGGGCGCAGCCGCCGCCTTTGCACTGACGGCAGGCGCAGCCATCGCCGAACCGGCAATCATCTTCGATCTTGGCGGCAAGTTCGACAAATCGTTCAACGAAGCGGCCTATAACGGCGCCAAGCGCTGGGCCGACCAGACCGGCAAATCCTTCCGTGAAATCGAGCTGCAGTCGGAAGCGCAGCGCGAACAGGCCTTGCGCCGTTTTGCCGAAGCTGGTTCCAACCCGATCATCACCATGGGCTTTGCCATGGCCGATCCGCTGGCCGCTGTCGCGCCCGATTACCCGGACACCAAGTTCGTCGCTGTTGACGTAACCTGGCTGGACGCACCCAATATCCGCCAGATCGGCTTTGCCGAGCATGAGGGTTCGTACCTGGTCGGCATCCTGGCGGCCATGGCCTCGAAAAACGGCACCGTTGGCTTCATCGGCGGTATGGATATCCCGCTGATCCGTCATTTCGGGTGCGGCTACGCCCAGGGCGCCAAATCGGTGAACCCCGATATCAACGTCGTCGCCAACATGACCGGCACCACCCCGGCCGCATGGAACGACCCGGTGAAGGGCTCGGAGCTGACCAAAGCGCAGATCAGCCAAGGCGCTGACGTCATCTATGCCGCGGCCGGCGGCACTGGCGTGGGTGTCCTGCAGACCGCTGCAGACGAAGGCATCCTGTCGATCGGCGTAGACAGCAACCAGAACCACCTGCACCCGGGCAAGGTTCTGACCTCGATGCTCAAGCGCGTGGACGTTGCCGTGTATGACGCCATGAAAGCAGGCGAGGACGTCGAAACCGGCGTGTTCACCATGGGCCTGGCCGAAGACGGTGTGGGTGTTGCCATGGACGAGAACAACGCGCCGCTGGTGACCGACGAGATGATGGCCGCCGTTGAGAAGGCGCGCCGCGACATCATCGACGGCAATGTCACCGTCGTCAGCTACTACGAGAACGACAGCTGCCCGGCACTGCAGTTCTGATATCGCACGGGGCGGGGGAGGCCCTCCCGTCCCGCATCCACTCATGCCGCTGTTTCGCAACGACCCGATGATCGCGAGTTCAGCGCAGCTTTTTCGGCAATCGAGGACAAGACATGACAGTCCCCGCCATCGAGCTCAAAGGGATTTCCAAAGCCTTTGGGCCAGTTCAAGCGAACAAGGACATCTCGATCAGCGTCGCCCCCGGCACGATCCACGGGATCATCGGTGAAAACGGTGCGGGCAAATCCACGCTGATGAGCATTCTTTACGGCTTCTACAAGGCCGACAAAGGTGAAATCTGGATCAACGGCAAAAAGACCGACATTCCCGACAGCCAGGCCGCGATCGCCGCGGGTATCGGCATGGTCTTTCAGCATTTCAAGCTGGTTGAAAATTTCACCGTTCTGGAAAACATCGTTCTGGGCGCCGAAGATGGCGGGCTGCTGGCCCCCTCGCTGGCCAAGGCCCGCAAAGAACTGAAAGAGCTCGAGCAGGAATACGAGCTCTTCGTAGACCCCGACAAGCGCATCGACGAGATCGGCGTGGGCATGCAGCAGCGGGTTGAGATCCTCAAGGCGCTGTATCGCAAGGCGGAGATCCTGATTTTGGACGAACCCACCGGGGTGCTGACCCCGGCCGAGGCCGACCAGCTGTTTCGCATCCTCGATCGGCTGCGCGCCGAAGGGAAGACCATCATCCTGATTACCCACAAGCTGCGCGAGATCATGGAGGCCACCGATACGGTGTCGGTGATGCGCCGCGGCCAAATGACCGCCACGGTCAAGACCGCCGAGACCAACCCCGAGGAGCTGGCCGAGTTGATGGTCGGGCGCAAGGTTCTGCTGCGCGTCGACAAGGTGCCGGCCAAACCCGGCAAGCCCATTCTGGAAATCGAGAACCTGCGGGTGACGGATTCAACCGGTGTCGAGCGCGTCAAGGGCATCGACCTGACGGTTCGCGCGGGCGAGATCGTAGGCATCGCGGGCGTCGCCGGAAACGGGCAGTCCGAGCTGCTCGAGGTGTTGGGCGGAATGCGCCCCGGATCGGGGACGATCAGAATGAACGGCGTTCCTCTGGCGTTGAGCGGGCCGGGGTCGGACGGGCAAGCGCGCCGCTCCCAGGGCATCGCCCATGTGCCCGAGGACCGGCAGCGGGAAGGCTTGATCATGGATTTCCACGCCTGGGAAAACGTGGCGTTCGGCTATCACCGCGACCCGGCCTATCAGCGCGGGATCTTCATGGACAACGCCGCCCTGCGCGCCGACACCGAACGCAAGATCGAGAAATTCGACGTGCGTCCGCCGAATGGCTGGCTGTCGGCCAAGAATTTCTCGGGCGGGAACCAGCAGAAGATCGTCGTGGCGCGCGAAATCGAGCGAAACCCCGACCTGCTGCTGGTGGGTCAGCCGACCCGCGGTGTGGACATCGGGGCGATCGAGTTCATTCACAAGCAGATCGTCGCCCTGCGCGACCAAGGTAAGGCGATCCTGCTGGTCTCGGTCGAACTGGAAGAGATTTTCTCTCTGTCTGACCGGATTGCCGTGATGTTCGACGGACATATCATGGGCGAGCGCCTGCCCCATGAAACGGATGAAAAAGAACTGGGCCTGTTGATGGCCGGTGTTGCGGGGGAGGCCGCGTAACATGGACAAGATGCCAAAATGGGCCGACGTCATTCTGATCCCGCTGATCAGTCTGATCCTGGCCGCGATCCTGTCGACCCTGGTCATTCTGGCCATCGGCGAAAACCCGGTCGAGGCGGTGAACCTGATGGTCACCGGCGCGCTTGGGTCGACCTATGGCTGGGGCTACACCCTGTATTATGCCACCAACTTCATGTTCACCGGTCTGGCGGTCGCGGTGGCATTCCACGCGCGTCTGTTCAACATCGGCGGCGAAGGCCAGGCAATGTTGGGCGGACTGGGCGTCGCCATGGTTTGCCTGTATGTGCCGTGGCCGCACTGGAGCATCGCCCTGCTGGCGGCCATGGCCGCCGCGATGCTGTTCGGGGCGGCCTGGGCGGCGATTCCGGCCTATCTGCAGGCCAAGCGCGGAAGCCATATCGTGATCACCACGATCATGTTCAACTTCATCGCTGCGGCACTGCTGAACTACATGCTGGTCAACGTGATGCGGCCAGCCGGTTCGCAAGACCCGGCAACCGCCCGCTTTGCCGAGGCGGTACATCTGCCCACGCTGCACGAGATGCTGGCACCGATAGGAATCAACTTCTCCAAGGCCGCCCCGGCCAACATTTCGCTGATCGTGGCGCTGTTGGCCTGTGTCGTGGTCTGGGCGCTGATCTGGCGCACCCGTCTGGGCTATGAAATCCGGGCCTATGGGCATTCGGAGACCGGTGCGGTCTATGCCGGTATCTCGCCGGTGCGCATCACCATCGTGGCGATGCTGATCTCGGGCGCTTTGGCGGGTCTGATGGCGATCAACAACGTCATGGGCGAGGCCGAGCGGCTGGTTCTGAACTCGACCGAGGGCGCAGGCTTCATCGGCATCGCCGTGGCCCTGATGGGCCGTTCGCACCCGTTCGGCGTGTTCCTGGCGGCCATCCTGTTCGGCTTTCTGTACCAGGGCGGCGCGGAACTGGCGCTGTGGACCTCGATCCCGCGCGAACTGATCGTGGTGATCCAGGCGCTGGTGATCCTGTTCACTGGGGCGCTGGACAACATGGTGCGCATGCCGCTTGAAAAGCTGTTCCTGGCCCTGCGCAAGGAGGCGAACTAATGGACTCCTTCCTGACACTGATTCAAGTTCTGGATTCGACCGTCCGCTTGGCCACACCGCTGCTGCTGGCCTGTCTGGCAGGGCTGTATTCGGAACGCGCGGGCATTTTCGACATCGGCCTCGAGGGCAAGATGCTGATGGCTGCGTTCTTCTCGGCGGCGCTTGCGGCCGTCACCGGATCGGTCTGGCTGGGCCTGCTGGCCGGGATCGCAGCGTCGCTGGTGTTGTCGGCCCTGCACGGGCTGGCCTCGATCACCTTCCGCGGCAATCAACTGATTTCGGGCGTGGCGATCAACTTTCTGGCGGCAGGCCTGACCGTGCTGATCGCACAGGACTGGTTCCAGCAGGGCGGCCGAACGCCCTCGCTGTTCGGAGGAGGCCGGTTCGAACCGATCACATTCCCCTTTGCCGAGGCGCTGAGCGGCGTCCCGATCATCGGGCCCATCTATTCCGAACTGCTGTCGGGCCATTCGATTCTTGTATATGTGGCGTTTCTTATGGTTCCTGCCACGTGGTGGGTGCTGTTCCGCACCCGTTTTGGGCTGCGGCTGCGCGCGGTCGGGGAAAACCCCGCCGCCGTTGATACCGCAGGGGTTTCGGTGGTCGGCCTGCGCTATGCCGCCGTGGCCATCTGCGGTGTTCTGTGCGGGATCGCCGGGGCCTATCTGGCAACCGGGTTGCAGGCCGGTTTTGTCAAGGACATGACCGCCGGCCGCGGGTTTATCGCACTGGCAGCCCTGATCTTCGCCAAGTGGCGCCCATGGCACGCCATGTGGGCCTGCCTGCTGTTCGGGCTGCTGCAGGCGGTGGCGCTGCGGTTCCAGAATATCGATCTGGGAGGCATCGTGATCCCGGTGCAGGCCATGGACGCGCTGCCCTATATCCTGACGGTCGTGATCCTGGCCGGTTTCGTCGGCAAGGCCATTCCGCCGAAGGCAGGGGGCGAGCCGTACATCAAGGAGCGATAAGGCCAGTTCGGGACTGATTGGCAGTCCTGTTCGCTGCACAGCGGCATGCAGAGTTGATTTTGCATGCCGCAACCGCTCTAAAGGGGTATGCACGTCTACCTTCCCATTGCCGAAGTGTCCGTGAGCCCCTTCCTTTTGCTGGGTATCGGAATCACGGTCGGATTCCTGTCGGGAATGTTCGGCGTGGGCGGCGGTTTCCTGATAACCCCGCTGTTGTTCCTGATCGGCATTCCGTCGGCCGTCGCCGTGGCGACCTCGGCCAAGCAGGGGGTGGCATCTTCGTTTTCGGGTCTACTGGCCCATCTGAAAAGACGCACCGTCGATCTGAAGATGGGATCGGTTCTGCTGGGCGGCGGCCTGCTGGGCGCCACGATCGGAATGATCGCTTTCAACGCCCTCAAGCATCTGGGACAGGTCGATCTGGCGGTCCAGCTTTGCTATGTGGTGTTCCTGGGCCTGATCGGCAGCATGATGTTCGTTGAAAGCGTGCTTTCCATCCGTCGGGCTCGGCAGGCAGGCGGTACCGTTTCCGCGGGCCGCCGTCGGCGCGGATGGATTCATGGCATGCCGTTCAAGACCCGGTTCAGGGCCTCGAACCTTTATGTCTCGATCATCCCGCCGGTGATGGTGGGCTTTGGCGTCGGGGTCTTGTCGGCCGTCATGGGCGTGGGCGGGGGGTTCATCATGGTGCCGGCCATGATCTATATCCTGGGGATCCCGACCAAGGTCGTGATCGGGACTTCTCTGTTCCAGATCGTCTTCGTCGCCGGCTTCACGACGATGATCCATGCCTCGACCAATTTCAGCGTCGATATCATCCTTGCCCTTTTCCTGTTGATCGGAGGCGTCGTCGGCACCCAGTTCGGAACCGGTCTGGGCGCCCGCCTGAAATCCGAGCAGCTGCGCATCCTTCTGGCGGTGATGGTCATGATCGTCGCCGCCAAGGTTGGGCTGGACCTGACCATCGATCCTGTCGAACACTACAACCTGTCTGAATTTCTTGGATAGAACTTATGGTCCGGCACCGCTTCGACACTCACTCACGACCGCCCCGAGAATCCACTGGGCTTGGGCCGGCACTGTCTCCGGCCCCCGCGTTCAGCCCTGCCCCCGCAGATTCAGGAGCGTGTTGACAGCATGTATATTTACCTTCCCATTGCCGAAGTCTCCGTAAATGCCTTTCTTCTGTTGGGGCTGGGCGGAATGGTGGGCATCCTGTCGGGCATGTTCGGCGTCGGCGGAGGCTTTCTGATGACCCCGCTGCTGTTTTTCATCGGCATCCCGCCGGCCGTCGCGGTCGCCACCGAGGCCAACCAGATCGTGGCGTCGTCATTCTCGGGGGTGCTGGCGCATTTCCGACGAAAGACTGTCGATCTGAAAATGGGCTGCGTTCTGCTGGTGGGCGGCCTGTTAGGGGCCGCGCTGGGTGTCGTGGTGTTCAACTACCTCAAAAGCCTCGGCCAGGTCGATCTGCTGGTCAAGCTTTGTTACGTGGTATTCTTGGGCGTCGTCGGCGGCCTGATGTTCATCGAAAGCCTGAACGCGCTGCGCAAATCCCGCCGGGCCGGAGGGCCGGTGGCCAAACGCCGTCAGCGCGGATGGATCCATGCCCTGCCCTTCAAGATGCGGTTCCGGACCTCGGGCCTGTATATTTCGGTGATCCCGCCGGTTCTGGTGGGTCTGTGCGTCGGCGTACTGTCGGCCATCATGGGGGTCGGCGGTGGCTTCATCATGGTGCCTGCAATGATCTATCTGCTGGGCATGCCGACCAAGGTGGTCGTAGGGACATCTCTGTTTCAGATCATCTTCGTCACCGCCTTCACCACAATGTTGCATGCCACCACGAACTATACCGTGGATATCGTGCTGGCGGTGCTGCTGCTGGTCGGAGGTGTGATCGGCGCGCAAATCGGCACCGTCATCGGATCACGCATGCCCGCCGAACAGTTGCGCGTGCTGCTGGCCGCGCTTGTTCTCGCGGTCTGCGCCAAACTGGCACTGGATCTGCTTCTCCAACCGGCCGAGCTCTATTCGCTCGGCACCGACGGAGGGCACTGACGTGTTGCGCTGGATTCTAGCCATGGTGTTGCTGTCCCTGCCCGCTGCGGCAGCGCAGGAACAGGTCGTTCTGGGCCTCAGCCAAGACCGGGTCGCCATCACCGCCGATTTCGACGGTTCCGAAATTCTGATTTTCGGCGCCGTCAAGCGCGAGTCGCCCATTCCCGACGGGCCGCCGCTGGAGGTGATCGTGGCCGTGGCCGGCCCGTCCGAACCGGTCATGGTCCGCCGGAAGGAAAAGAAATTCGGCATCTGGGTCAACACCGACAGCGTCCTGGTCGATTCCGCGCCCAGCTTTTATGCCGTGGCGACCAGCGCCCCGTTCAACGAGATCATCAGCGACACCGAGGACCTGCGCTATCGGATCTCGATCAAGCGCGCGATCCGCTCGGTCGGGGCCGCGATGCATATCCGGCAGGCGCAGGACTTTGCCGAGGCGGTCGTCAGAATCCGCGAGGACGAAGGCCTGTATTCGATTCGTGAAAACACCGTTGCCGTGGATGAACAGACACTGTTCCGCACCTCGATCGACATGCCCGCTGACCTGACCGAAGGCGACTATCTGACCCGCATCTTCCTGATGCGCGGCGGTCAGGTGATTTCGGAATTCGAAACCACCATCGACGTGCGCAAGGTGGGGCTGGAGCGGTTCCTGTACAACATGTCCCGCCAGCAGCCTGTCTGGTACGGGCTGATGTCGCTGGTGATCGCGATCGCGGCGGGATGGGGCGCATCCACGGCCTTCCGGCTGCTGCGTGAAAGTTGAGGCCTAGCCGCGGCCGATATAGGGCATCGTGGTCGCCATGACGGTCATGAACTGAACATTCGCCTCGGGCGGCAAGCTGGCCATGTGCAGAACCGACCGCGCCGCATCCTCGACCGCCATCGTCGGGTCCGGCTCGCGCCCTTCGGCAATGGCCCGTTCAACCAGACCTTGCACCATCGGGGTACGCGCGTTTCCGATGTCGATCTGACCGCAGGCAATGCCGAAGGCCCGCCCGTCCAAGGACAGGCTGCGCGTCAAACCGGTTATGGCATGTTTGGTAGCGGTATAATGCACCGAGTTCGGACGCGGCACATGCGCCGCGATCGAGCCGTTGTTGATTATGCGTCCACCTTGCGGGCTCTGCCGCCGCATCGCACCGAACGCGGCGCGGGCGCACAGAAACATCCCATTCAGATTCACGTTGACGCTCTGATACCAGTCGTCCAGCGCGATCTCGTCGATCGTTCCGGCGGGCGGAAAAATGCCGGCGTTGTTGAACAGAACATCCAACCGTCCGGCCTGCACCTGAAACGCATCGAACGCTGCCGACACCGCTTGGGGGTCCGTCACGTCGGCCACCAGCGGAATAGCGTTTTCGCGCGCGGCGGCCATCTGGTTCAGCTTGTCCGCACTACGCGCCAGCAGGCCGACCTTCCAGCCCTGATCCAGAAACAGTTCGGCGGTGGCTCGCCCGATCCCCGAGCTGGCGCCGGTTACGATGATCGTCTTCATGTCTCCTCCGCCTCCAGCGTAAGTTTTGCGGCCGGGACCGCGCGCAGGTCGTCAACCTGCAACGGGTGGCTCGGCTTCGAAAGCCGATTGCGCACCACCCAGATCAGCCGCTCTTGCGCCCGGGTGATGGCCACATAGGCCAGCCGTTTCCAAAGGGGTTGCCCGGCCTCAGTCCGGCCCATCCGGGCGGCGGCGTAAAGGTCAGGGGCAAAGACCTGCACCGTGTCCCACTGCGAGCCCTGCGCCTTGTGGATCGTCACGGCGGCCCCATGCAGAAACGTGGCCCCCATGCGCGCGGCAAAGGGGATGAAGGGCTCTTCCTCGTCCGGTTTTTCGATCTGCACGATCGAAGCGGCGCTCACCTGCGGGTCCTCGGCCCCCATGACATGCAGCCGCGAGAACCCCGGCTTGCGCCCCGGTCCCAGATAGATCACCTGCGCGCCCTTGATCAGCCCGCGCGCCTCGAGGTCGAGCCGCTTCTTGCGGTGCTTCAGCGGCAGCTCGATCCCGTCGCAAATCAACGGTTCGCCTTCCAACAGCTCGGTCTCGGGGGCCCCATGCACCTGGCGGAAGGCCTGGATCAGCCGGATACGCGTCGCGTTCCGCCAGACCAGAACCGGGCTGCGGGCCATCAGGTCGACCTCGACCCGCTGGCCCCAGACCACGCGGTCATCCGTGCGGGCGGTCTGCTCGACAAGGCGTTCGAAATCCTCGAACCCCATCGCCGGATCGGCCAGCGCATGGGCCAGGTCCAGAATGGGGTTGTCGGCCTCTTGCCGGTGCACCCGGTGCAGGATCAGCTTGCGCGGTTCCGGCAAAGCATCGAACACCATCGACCCGGACTGGTTCACCGGCGCCAACTGCGCCGGATCGCCGAACAGCAGCAGGGTGGGAAAGATCTCCTTGAGATCCTCGAACTGCCGGTCATCCAGCATCGAGGCTTCATCGACGAACCCGATATCCAGCGGCTCGTCGCGCCGTTTCCAGCCGGTGATGAAATCCGACCCGCGCAGGCCGGCGGCGGCCAGAGCACCGGGGATGGACTTGTTGTTGGCGTAAAACGCGGCGGCGCGGTCCAGCGCCTCGTCGGTCAGGCCTTCAATCTCGGGGCGGTCGTCGTTGCCCGCCAGCCATTCGGCGATCCGCTCGTATTCCGGATCATAGACCGGCGTGTACAGAATCCGGTGAATGGTGGTGGCCGGAACACCGCGCAACCGCAACACGCTGGCGGCCTTGTTGGTCGGGGCCAGAATGGCAAGGCTGCGCTTGTCCTTCGATTTGCGGCTTTCATAGTCGCCCGAGACGATCTGAACTCCGGTCTCGGCCAGCGCCTTGTAAAGTTCGGCCAACAGCAGGGTTTTGCCCGACCCGGCCTTGCCGATCACCGCCATCACCCCCGACTCGCCTTGGCCGGGCAGCTTGAGCAGCGCATCGTCTTCCAGGTCCACGCCTGCGGTTTTCAGCATCTGGGCGATGCTGTCGAAGGCGGCGGCCTGGTCTTCGGAAAATGTGACCTTGGGCAGAGACATGGCGCGACCCTACAAGGCCGCGCCAGTCTGCGCCAGATGCGGAATCCAACGTCAGGCAGACAGTGCGAACCGATGCCGCGCGGTGGACCCGAAGGCTGTTCGGAACCACAGCCGCGACAGCTCGCGCGGGATGCCCGCCCGCTCGGCCACACGGTTGCAGTCCTCGGCCGAATAGGGCCACAGTCCGACCGAGATCTGGTCGCGCCCAGTTCCCTCCGAGCCCAGCACGATCGGAGACGACCCGATCAGGCGATAGATGCGAATCATGCGCGCATCAAAGACCCCCGCGATGTGGGTCAGGCCAAAGCCCTCCATCACTTCGCCGCCGCTCAGCATGATGGCACCGGCCGTGTGCGGGCTGGCCCCGCGCGACAGGCAGAATCGGGTCACTTCCCAGATCAGGGGGCTGCAAATCGGCCGACCTCCGGTCAGATGTCCAAACACGTCATTCACCATGACCGAGCCCGTCGTCGGCAGAATTCGCATGGACCCGCCATGGCTGCCATCCGGCTCCTCCCAGATCACATACAGCGGGTTCAGATCATCATACTGGTCCCGCTCCTCGCCTTTTTCGTTGACGTGAACGTCCCACCCCAGGCGGGTCTTGAATTGATCGGCGCGGTCGCGAAACATCCCCTCGGCCAATTTCGGAAATTTATGAAGTTCGTCAGCGTATAAATAACGCAGCATGACTTTTCCCCTTGTCGTCCAGTGCTGGAACGAAGGGGGTACAAAGCCATGGTTAATTTACTGTGTTTGGGGCGCGCGGCCCTTAAACCACTATTAATCCCCGGCTCAGGGCTTTTGCGATGGCGTGCGTGGTGTTCAACGCCCCCAGCTTGGCCCGCGCGCTTTCGATATAGACCCGCAGCGTGTGTTCGGAAATCGACAGGGAATGGGCGACCTGCGCCCGACTGTAGCCAAGGGCCAAAAGTGTCATGGCATCAATCTCGCGCGGCGACAGCGAACGGGGCGAATCCGGTTGCCGGGACCGCTCGAATTCCAGCGCCTTGCGGTTGAAATAATGCGCGATCAGGATCAGTTCGCGGCCATATGCGCCGATGAAGGCCTGCCACGCGTCATCCGTACATGAATTGTTCACGGTAAAGAGGGCAAACTGGCCATTCGGGCCGCGGATAGGTATCGAGTAGCCTTGATTGCCGACCCCGTGCGCCAATGCATCCTTCAAAAAGGCCTTGGCGACCTTGCCCGACCAGTCCAGCGCCTTCCAGTCAACCGGCTGGAACCGTTGAAAACAGCCCAGAATGACCGGATCGATGCGATGATAGTTGCGCTCCTGATAGCGCTCGGCCCAGGCGTCGGGATAGGTCGTGCACCCATATTGGTCGCCGCCGCCATCGACCCAGTGATACACGATGTGATCGATTTTCAGCTTGTCGCGAAGCCCGACGGCAACCGCGCCCAGCTCGTCAAGCGTGCTGGTGTTTTCCAAGTCCTCCAGGACCTGACTCAAATCGACCTGCGTTCCCATTCGACGGTGCCCGCGCCTCACGCTCGAGGGACGCAATCTCGGCCGCTGCAATCAGCTTCGTGTCATCAAGCTGTTCGGCCAAAGCCGTCAGCCCATTGGCAACTGCGAAGGCGTTGAGGTCCGACAGTACGTCCAGTATCCACTCATTCTGCGCCATCAGGGTCGCTCCGAAACAGTTAACGAAGGGTTAACACAACCATAACATGTGTGTGATTTTGTTGCATATTCGCTTCTTTCTACTCCCCAAAAATGGCGGGTCCGCAATCTCCAAGCGACTGAAGTTCAAGAAGGGGCTGCAAAACAGAAAACGCCCGCGAGTCGCCGGAACGATTCGCGGGCGTTGATGTGTTTCAACGCCCCGCTCAACCGCGGGCGTCCAAGACCTCCTCGAGGGTGCGTAGCCCGGTGCGCGGCGCCTGAACCAGAACCGACATGTTTCCTGGCTTGTGCTCGTTGCGCATCATCTTCATGTGGGCTTCGGGCAGTTCGTTCCAGGGGAACACCTCGGACATGCAGGGATCAAGCCGCCGTTCGAGCATCAGTCGGTTCGCCGCCGAGGCCTGCTTGAGATGCGCGAAATGCGACCCCTGCAGGCGTTTCTGGTGCATCCACATGTACCGCACGTCGAAGGTCAGGTTGTAACCGGTGGTGCCGGCGCAGATGACTACCATGCCGCCCTTCTTCACGACGAAGGTCGAGACCGGGAAGGTGGCTTCGCCGGGGTGCTCGAACACCATGTCGACATTCACGCCCTTGCCAGTGATGTCCCAGATCGCCTTGCCGAACTTGCGGGCCTCTTTGAACCACTCGGCATATTCGGGCGTGTTGACCGTGGGCAACTGGCCCCAGCAATTGAAATCCTTGCGGTTGATGACGCCCTTGGCGCCCAGCCCCATGACGAAGTCGCGCTTGCTTTCGTCCGAGATCACGCCGATTGCGTTGGCGCCCGCCGTGTTGATCAGCTGGATCGCGTAGGAGCCCAGACCGCCCGACGCGCCCCAGACCAGAACGTTCTGGCCCGGTTTCAGGTCATGCGGTTCATGCCCGAACAGCATCCGATAGGCAGTGGCCAGCGTCAGCGTGTAGCAGGCGCTTTCCTCCCAGGTCAGATGCTTGGGGCGCGGCATCAGCTGCTGCGCCTGCACGTTGGTGAATTGCGCAAACGACCCATCGGGCGTTTCATAGCCCCAGATCCGCTGGCTGGGTGAATACATCGGGTCACCGCCGTTGCATTCCTCGTCGTCGCCGTCGTCCTGGTTGCAGTGGATCACGACTTCGTCGCCGACCTTCCAGCGTTTCACCTTGTCGCCCACCGCCCAGACGATGCCTGATGCATCCGAGCCCGCGATGTGATATGGGGCCTTGTGGCCATCAAAGGGGCTGATCGGTTTGCCGAGCGAGGCCCAAACGCCGTTGTAGTTGACGCCCGCCGCCATCACCAGAACCAGTACTTCGTGGCTGTCCAGCTTGGGCACATCGACCACCTCCAACTGCATCGCAGTGTCGGGCTCACCGTGGCGCTCCTTACGGATGGCCCACGCATACATCTTCTTCGGCACATATCCCATCGGCGGGATTTCACCCATTTCGTAGAGGTCTTTTTCCGGTGCCTCGTAGGACGCGATGCCGCTGTCGGTGTCCAAAGCCATTGTGGCCTCCTCTGTCAAACATGTTCGCCGCGACGCAGAATCGCGCGCTTCATAGGCTGGAATATTGGCCCATGAGTAATTTTGCAACCCATTTCAGATCATTATTGTAATTTTATGACCCAGCAGCCGCAGAAATTTCTTTTGCAGCCGCAGAACCATCCGGGTCTTCGCTGATGGGCGCTGAGGCGGCATAATACTGCATCAGATCCAGCCGCTCGACCGATGGCGACAGCATACCGTTGTTTCTGCTCAGTATTCGCCGTTCGACCAGTTGTTCGATCGCTGGCGAAATAGCTTTCAGGTCTTCGTCCGTCGCGCCTTCCCGCCGCATCAGTTCGGCGATGCGTGACTGAACGTCAGACTCGGAGATGGTGCCGTTCTCGCGAACGAGCCAACACGCGGCGGGCGCTGGTACCAAAGGAATCGCCCGACCGATCCGACGCATCAGTTCTCGGGCCAGATCCGTCATCAAGTCCGGGCCAGCTTGTTTGCGGAACTCCTGCAGCGAAACGGGCAGGCCGAACCGAACCGAGGCCAAGCCGAACCGCTTGTAGCGCCCGATGATACGGCGCCATACCTGTTTCAGGCTCCACCTTGTGATCACGCCGATCCGAGCGCGAAACCGCCGTTCGCTGCCCAGGGCGGCAGCGGTCAGGATCGTATCCTCCAGCACCCTGTCATAGTTCAGCGCAACCGGCACGAACACCACATCCCGCCCATCGGGGCTGGTGCCGTCGATGATGTATTTCAGCAGCCCTAGCTTGGGTCGGCCCAGCGCCCCGGTCAGGCTTAGGCCACCTTCAGGAAACATCGCCTGCGTGACACCGGCATTGGTGGCCAAGCGCACATAGCTGGCCAGAACCTGCCGGTAGAGTTCGCTGCCGGACTTGCGCCGGATGAAATAGGCTCCCATCGCGCGGATCAACCGGCTGAGCGGCCAGACCCGTGCCCACTCGCCCACCGCATAGGACAGCGCCGACTGTTGCGCGGCCAAATAGGTCACCAGAACATAATCCATGTTGCTCCGGTGATTCATTACAAAGACCACGGTTGCTTTGGGATCGATCTCCTTCAATGCGGCCTCGTCCTCGTGGCTGAGGCGGACATTGTAGAACGCGTTGCTCAACCATCGAGCCAACCGAATGGCAAAGCTGAAATACATGAAGGCCGAAAACGACGGGACGATTTCCCGGGCGTATCGCCGGGCCTGCTCGAACGCGACCGCTTCGGGGATACCATGTTCTTCGGCGTGGTGCTGAACAGCCTGACCAACCTGCGGGTCATAGATCAGGCGTTGGATCATGTCATGACGCTCGGCCAGTTTGAACGGCTGGATTGGCCGTTGCAGGCGCTGGTTCAACTGTTCAACAGCCCGTTCAAGCCGGCGGCGAAAGAACCAGCGCACCGACGGGAACAGGAAATGCGAGGCAAAAGTGACCGCGGCAAACACCACGATCAGAACAAACAGCCAAATCGGTAGCTCAACGGTCTGCGTCATGCCGGCACAGTGCCATCAAACCGCCGCCGTCACAATCTGCAGCACGCCGTACATGCCGCAACGCAGCGAATTGACATATGCTGAAAATTGCGCTTTAGAACCCATGAGAGAAATTTTGTTACCCATCGACGCATGAGGCTCTGACCATGACGCAGACGCAGAAAGACCGCCCCTGGCTCATCCGAACCTATGCCGGTCATTCCACGGCCAAAGCCTCGAACGCGCTGTACCGGTCCAACCTGGCCAAAGGGCAGACCGGTTTGTCGGTTGCCTTCGATCTGCCGACGCAGACGGGTTATGACAGTGATCACACCCTGGCCCGGGGCGAGGTCGGCAAGGTCGGGGTGCCGGTCTGCCACCTGGGGGACATGCGGGTTTTGTTCGATCAGATCCCGCTGGAGCAGATGAACACGTCGATGACGATCAACGCCACAGCCCCTTGGCTGCTGGCGCTGTATATCGCGGTGGCCGAGGAACAGGGCGCCGATGTGTCCAAGCTGCAGGGCACGGTACAGAACGATCTGATCAAGGAGTATCTCAGCCGCGGCACTTATGTCTGCCCACCCAAGCCCTCGCTCAAGATGATCGCGGATGTGGCCGAGTACTGTTATTCGAACGTACCGAAATGGAACCCGATGAACGTGTGTTCCTATCACCTGCAAGAGGCCGGCGCGACGCCCGAGCAGGAGTTGGCCTATGCGCTGGCCACCGCCATCGCGGTCCTGGACGAGTTGCGTCCCCGCGTTCCGGCCGAGGATTTTCCGGCGCTGTGCGGCCGCATCTCGTTTTTCGTGAATGCGGGCATCCGATTTGTCACCGAAATGTGCAAAATGCGGGCCTTCGTCGATCTTTGGGACGAAATCCTGCAACAGCGCTATGGCGTGGAAAACCCCAAGTTCCGCCGATTCCGCTATGGCGTTCAGGTCAACTCGCTGGGCCTGACCGAGCAGCAGCCCGAGAACAACGTCTATCGCATCCTGATCGAGATGCTGGCCGTGACCCTGTCGAAAAAGGCGCGCGCCCGGGCGGTGCAATTGCCCGCCTGGAACGAGGCACTGGGCCTGCCGCGCCCCTGGGACCAGCAATGGTCGATGCGGATGCAGCAAATCCTGGCTTATGAGACAGACCTGCTGGAATATGACGACCTGTTCGACGGCAACCCGGTGGTCGATGCCAAAGTCGAGGAACTGAAGCAGGGCGCCCGGGCCGAGCTGGCCAATCTGGAGTCGATGGGCGGCGCGGTTGCGGCGATCGACTACATGAAATCGCGGCTGGTGGATTCCAACGCCGAGCGGCTCAACCGGATCGAGCGCAACGAGACCATCGTCGTTGGCGTGAACCGCTGGACCGAGGGTGAGCCCTCGCCGCTGCAGACAGAGGATGGCGGGATCATGGTCGTCGATCCGGCGGTCGAACAGGAACAGATCGATCGCCTGAACGACTGGCGTGCCGCCCGCGATGACGCCGCCGTGGTCGCGGCGCTGGCCGATCTGCGCGCCGCCGCGCAATCGGGCGCCAACATCATGGAGCCCTCGATCGCCGCGGCCAAGGCCGGCGTCACCACCGGCGAATGGGCCGAAGAGATGCGGCGCGTCTTTGGCACCTATCGTGGCCCGACGGGCGTTTCGGGGTCGGTCTCGAACAAGACCGAAGGCTTGGACGACCTGCGGGCGGCGGTGGATGCGGTCAGCGACCGCCTGGGGCGTCGCCTGAAATTCCTGGTGGGCAAACCAGGGCTGGACGGCCATTCCAACGGTGCCGAGCAGATCGCTTTCCGCGCCCGCGACTGCGGCATGGACATCACCTATGACGGCATCCGCCTGACCCCCGAGGAAATCGTGAAGTCGGCCATGGATCAGCAAGCTCATGTGATCGGCCTGTCGATCCTGTCGGGCAGTCACCTGCCGTTGGTTCAGGAAGTCATGACACGCCTGCGCGAAGCTGGCTTGGGTGATATTCCCGTTGTCGTCGGGGGCATCATCCCGGACGAAGACGCGGATCGCCTCAGATCGATGGGTGTTGCCAATGTCTATACTCCCAAGAATTTCGAACTGAATGCGATCATGGGAGACATCGTGGCGTTGGCAGATCCAAAAACGATCGCCGCAGAATAAAACAGAAATGAGCGCGCTTATTATTCGATTTCAGTAAAAAAGATTAGAAAACAAAGAAAGTTCTCCTTACCGTGTGCGGACAATTCGCAACCGAAATTGACAGGTACGGGGAAAATGGCGATCAATCTTGAAAAAATGTCGCGTCAGGAACTTCTGGAATTGCGCGGCCAAATCGACACGGCCTTGGAGAATGCCGAGGCCCGCGAGCGCGAAGAAGCCCTGAAAGCGGCTGAACAGGCCGCGGCGGCTTATGGGTTCTCGCTGTCGGACCTGACGGTGAAGGCGTCCAGATCTGGAAAGAGCGGCAAAGCCAAGGCAAAATACCGGAATCCGGCTGACCCTTCGCAAACTTGGACGGGGCGCGGGCGCAAACCGAAATGGGTACACGAAGCGCTGAAAGCCGGAGCAGATATAACCGATCTCGAAATCTGAATGAGGGTTTTGTACCAAAATGACAATTCACATTGGCGCCGAAAAAGGTGAAATTGCCGAAACCGTGCTTTTGCCCGGCGACCCCTATCGCGCGAAATGGGCAGCGGAAACTTTCCTGAGCAATGTCCGCCAGATCAACGATGTGCGCGGAATGCTGGGATTCACCGGCGAATGGAAAGGCAATCCGGTCACCATTCAAGGCAGCGGAATGGGAATGCCCTCGCTGTCTATTTACGTCAATGAACTGATCCGGGACTACGGTGCGAAAACCCTGATCCGCATCGGCTCGTGCGGTGGCATGCAGGAAAACGTCAAACTGCGCGATGTGATCATTGCGATGACGTCAACGACGCTCAGCACGCCGTCTCGGGGCATCATGAAAGAGATCAACTTCGCGCCCTGCGCCGACTGGTCGCTGTTGCAGGCGGCCGTGCAGGCGGCCGAGGCGAAAGGAACCCCGATGCATGTCGGCGGTATCTACTCGTCGGACGTGTTCTATGACGAACGCCCCGACCTGAACGAGCAGATGGTGCGCCACGGCATCCTGGGTGTCGAGATGGAGGCCGCCGAGCTGTATATCCTGGCCGCACGGCACAAATGCCGCGCTCTGGCGGTTCTGACCGTGTCCGATCACCTGCTGACCGGCGAGGCCCTACCCTCGTCCGAACGCCAGAGCAGCTTTGGCGACATGGTGGAAATTGCGCTGCACGCCGCCTTCCCGAACGCCTGAAGCCAACCGGCCCGGGGCTATTCCCGGGCCTCAGCGCCCGTGCGAGCGGTCATAGCCATTGGGCGCCGGGCTTTTCCATCCGGTCAACGTCCCCTCGGCAGGCGCAAACACTTCGACAAGCAGCGGATGACAGGCGGCGGTGTCCGATGAATGCTCGGCCGAGCAATCCCCGCCCGGGCATGCGCTGAGGTCGCCCAGCAGATCGATTTCAGCGAAAAACTCCAGATAGTCGCCCGGACGCACCGGCGACGCCTTCATGAAATACTGCCCGGTATCGCGGGTGAAGCCGGTGCACATGAACACGTTCAGCACGTCGTGCACGGCCGGCTCGGCCTCGGCCAGCGAAAGGCCCAGATGGTCGGCCAGCGCGCGGGTCAGGTTGGAATGGCAACACTGGTGATACTGCGTGCCCGACAGCAGATTGCCGGTGTAGGGGTCGCAGCGCGTTCCGATCACGTCATGCACCGACCCGCCATATTCGTCGATTCCATACCAGTCCAGCGTGTCGGCCACGATCGTCGCCATGGGGCGCAGATGGGGAAAGCTGGACCACAGCCGCTCGCCCGTCGTCACGTGGGTTCCGTGCAACGCGCGGGTCTTGCCTGAATAGAAACGCTCGGACAGGTCGTGCAGGCTCCACAGGTTCAGGTCACCGACCTGCGGGCCCTCGACCGAAGTAATGCGAAAGAAATGCCCAGCCGGAACCTCGAAACACCGCGCGTCGCGTGGCGGGACCAAAACCTCGCCCGTTTTGCGCGCGGTTGACCGGGCCGCCCCAAGCAGCGGCATGTCCGGCGCCGACAGGCTGTCATTGGGATAGCAGATCACCGGAGCGATGGCCCGGCGGGCGGCGGCGTCGGGTGGTGGGTTCGTCATGCTGCGTCCATCCATTTTTTCGACACAGTGACGCAGATCGCGTCGGTGGGAAACCCCAAGGATTCGCTGGCGCCGAAATGTCAGGTTCCGGTTCGCTCGCACTGGTTCGGCTGCGTCTCGGAACGGGACACGGCACCGCAGAATGCACAGCTCCAGATCCCGTCCTTCCGGTGTCGCCGCCACCGACAGTCCCGCGTCAGCGCCGACGTGCGCGATCGCCAATAGAAATAGGCGAATACACCGGCGGCGAGCAGGAGCAGAAGAATAGGCATGCCCCTGCTTCGCTCACATCGTGCCGATGTTCAAGCCCAACCCCCGCCGCACATCAGGCCGCGTTGGCGTATTCGAACAGTTCGGGTTCCTTGTCCTCGGCGTGTTTCGCCAGCGCGGGTGTAAAATAGGCCCAAGCCTGCTCCAGCAACTTCAGGGTTTCGGCTGCATCGGTTTTGGCGGTGCTGTTTTCGGTTTTCATCGGAGTGATCCTGTTTCCAATCCGTCACTCCTCCCCAGCGCCAAACATAAACCCGACCGGGGCGGCGCACATCCGATGATTTCACATGTGGGCCATGCACTTGCCGCAATGCGGCAAGTGCGGTCTTTGTTCGGGGTCAAACGGTGCGTTCGACCATCAGCTTCTTGATCTCAGCAATCGCCTTGGCCGGGTTCAGACCTTTGGGGCAGGTCTTAGCGCAATTCATGATCGTGTGGCAGCGATACAGCTTGAACGGATCCTCGAGCTGATCCAGACGCTCGCCCGTGGCCTCGTCACGGCTGTCGATGATCCAGCGATAGGCATGCAGCAGCGCCGCGGGGCCAAGATAACGGTCGCCGTTCCACCAGTAGCTGGGGCACGAGGTCGAGCAGCTGGCGCACATCACGCATTCATAAAGGCCGTCGAGCTTCTTGCGGTCCTCGATCGACTGCCGCCATTCTTTCGCAGGCCGGTTGGTCTTGGTTTCCAGCCACGGCATGATGCTGGCGTGCTGCGCATAGAAATGCGTCAGATCGGGGATCAGGTCCTTGACCACCGGCATGTGCGGCAGCGGATAGATCTTCACGTCGCCCTTGATCTCATCCATGCCGTAGATACAGGCCAGCGTGTTGATCCCGTCGATGTTCATCGCGCAGGAGCCGCAGATCCCCTCGCGGCAGGACCGGCGGAAGGTCAGCGTCGGGTCGATCTTGTTCTTGATGTAGATCAGCGCATCCAGGACCATCGGGCCGCAATCGTCCATGTCGACGAAATAGGTGTCGACCCGCGGGTTCTGGCCATCGTCCGGGTTCCAGCGATAGATCTGGAACTTGCGCACGTTGCTCGCCCCTTCGGGCTTGGGCCAGGTCTTGCCCGTCGTGATGCGCGAATTCTTGGGGAGGGTCAGTTGTACCATGTGTTCCTCTCCTTAGAAGGTCCGCGCCTTGGGCGCGATCTTTTCAAGGCTGATGCCGCCCTGTTCTTCGGGCGTCAGCGGATCGACGATGACCGGGCGATAGCTCAACTCGACCGAGTTGCCCTCGACCCGCGCCACGGTGTGCACGCGCCAGTTCTCATCGTCGCGCTCGGGGAAGTCCTCGTGCGCGTGGGCGCCGCGGGATTCCTTGCGCGCCTCGGCACCAACGATGGTGGCCAGCGCGTTGGGCATCAGGTTGGTCAGCTCCAGCGTTTCCATCAGGTCGCTGTTCCAGACCAGGCTGCGGTCGGTGACCTTCAGGTCGTCCAGCTTTGCCGCGATCGCGGTCATCTTCTCGACGCCTTGCGCCAGCGTCTCGGCGGTGCGGAACACGGCTGCATCTTCCTGCATGGTCTTCTGCATTTCCAGCCGCAATTCGGCGGTCGGGGTCGCGCCATTGGCGTTGCGCAGCGCGTCGAACCGGTCGAAGGCCTTGTCGACCGACGCCTTGTTCAGCACAGGGTTCGGCGCCTCGGGGTCCACCACCTTGCCGGCGCGGATCGCGGCGGCCCGGCCGAACACCACCAGGTCGATCAACGAATTCGAGCCCAGTCGATTGGCACCGTGCACCGAGGCGCAGCCGGCCTCGCCCACGGCCATCAAGCCGGGCACCACGGCGGTGGGGTTGTCGGCGGTCGGGTTCAGAACCTCGCCCCAATAGTTGGTCGGAATGCCGCCCATGTTGTAGTGCACCGTCGGCAGAACCGGGATCGGCTCCTTGGTCACGTCGACGCCGGCAAAGATTTTGGCCGACTCCGAGATCCCCGGCAACCGTTCAGCCAGAGCCTCGGCCGGCAGGTGCGACAGGTTCAGGTGGATGTGATCACCATTCTTGCCCACACCCCGCCCTTCGCGGATTTCCATCGTCATGCAGCGGCTGACATAGTCACGCGGCGCCAGGTCCTTGTAGTGGGGCGCATAGCGCTCCATGAACCGTTCGCCTTCCGAGTTGGTCAGATATCCACCCTCGCCGCGCGCGCCTTCAGTGATCAGACAGCCCGAGCCATAGATGCCGGTCGGGTGGAACTGCACGAATTCCATGTCCTGCAGCGGCAGACCCGCGCGGGCCACCATGCCACCACCATCGCCGGTGCAGGTATGGGCCGAGGTCGCGCTGAAATAGGCGCGGCCGTAACCGCCCGTAGCCAGCACGACCATCTTGGCGTTGAAGACATGCATGGTACCGTCGTCCAGCTTCCAGCAGACGACGCCCTGGCACTGACCGTCCTCGGACATGATCAGGTCGATCGCAAAATACTCGATGTAGAATTCCGCGTTGTTCTTCAACGACTGTCCGTACAACGTGTGCAGGATCGCGTGACCGGTCCGGTCGGCGGCGGCACAGGTGCGCTGCACCGGCGGGCCCTCCCCGAATTCAGTGGTGTGGCCACCGAAGGGGCGCTGATAGATCTTGCCTTCCTCGGTCCGGCTGAAGGGCACGCCATAGTGCTCCAGCTCATACACCGCCTTGGGCGCCTCGCGCGCCAGGTATTCCATCGCGTCGGTGTCACCCAGCCAGTCCGAGCCCTTGACGGTGTCATACATGTGCCACTGCCAGTGGTCGGGGCCCATGTTCGACAGCGACGCCGCGATGCCGCCCTGTGCCGCGACGGTGTGCGAGCGCGTCGGAAAAACCTTGGTCACGCAGGCCGTGCGCAGCCCCTGCTCGGCCATGCCCAGCGTGGCCCGCAGCCCGGCCCCACCGGCGCCGACGACAACCACGTCATATTCGTGCGTTTCGTATTCGTATGCAGCCATTTCTTTCAGCTCCGGGGTGTTAGAGGGCGATGCGGGCGATGGCAAAGATGCCAGCGGCGGCCGCGCCATAGGACAGACAGGTCACGAGGATGATCAGAACCTTTTCAAGCGTGCCGTGCACATAGTCCTCGATCATCACCTGCGCGCCATCGGCGAAGTGCTTGAAGCCAACGGCCAGCGTCAGCGCCGCAACGATGGCCGGGAACGGGCGCGAATAGTAGTCCAGCATCACGTCATAAGGCTGGCCCAAGGTCGGCCCGAAGGTAAAGACGAACAGCGGCACGAGGATCAGCAAGGCAACCGAGCTGACCTTAATCGCCCAGAAATGCTGGGTGCCGGATTTGGCCGAGCCCAGGCCAAGGGCACGCTTGCGGTCGGTAAGGTAACGCATGTCAGGCCTCCGGTTATGCAACGATCAACAGGGTGACGAGGGTCAGAACGACCGATCCGATCACGACCGCCCAACCCAGCTTGTAGGCAGTGGGCAGGTCCAGCCCGACGGCGTTGTCCCAGATCAGGTGGCGGATGCCGGCCAGGGTGTGGTACCACAGCCCCCACAGCGACAAAGCCATCACCAAGTCGCCCAGCAACGACGTAATCACGGCATTGGCGGTTGCATAAGCCTCGGGCGAGGTGGCCGCGGCCAGGAACCACCACACGATCAGCAGCGCCGCCACCAACATGGCGTTGCCGGTGATCCGCGTGAGGATCGAGGTGACAGAGGTCAACTGTGGACGATAGATCGACAGATGCGGCGAAAGCGGGCGGTTCCCCCGATTGACATCGGCCATGGCGGCTCCTTTTTGGGTTGGCTACCGAAGGTTTTACTGCTTTTTACATCTCTGTCACGCGCCGCAGGTGCAAAAAAGAGCAAATTGCGCGCAAATGACCCTATTGGCCGTTTTTTGTGATCACGCAAAATATTCCCGTGATCACAAATCTCATCGCCACCCGTCAATGTTAGCGTTTTCAGGCCGCAAGCGATGTGATCACGAATCTTTTTCCGTCACTTGACCCTGGCCGTCTGGCGGGTGACTTCGCGCAGCAGTTTCTTGCGGATACGTTCTGGATAGTCTTCAAAACCCGCAGCCGAGACCACGAAGGCACCTTCGCCCACGATGACGTTTTCATAGAAATAGGCGGTCAGATCGGGCTCGCTTTCCTCGATGGCGATGGCGTTCACGGTGATCCCCTGACGGCGCAGCAGGTCGTGTATCTCGGTCGGCTCAATGCCTTCGTTCGACACCCCGTCGCCCGAGATGTCGATCAGGCGGCGCTTGCAGTCGGGTACGTCCAGAAAACTGTTCACGGTCATTTCCAACGCCTCGCCGATCGCGGTCGAGAAGTTGCGCCACACGCGGGGATCGGTCGCCACCTGTTCCGCAAATGCGTCCACCGCGGCGAACCCGTCGATGCGGGTCCAGGGGATGGTGATGCGCTGGCGCGACGCGCCGGTCCATTGCACCAGCATCAGCCGGGCCTGGCCGCGCACCAGCGCCTCGGACACGGCCGGGTCGCGCAACCCGGCCGCCAGGCCATCCATCTGGATGCGGTATTCCGAACTGTCGACCGAGCCGGAAACATCCACGGCCAAAGCCAGCGCCAGATCGCAGGCCGACGCCGGACGGCCAAGGCAGAGCGCAGCAGCAAGGATACGCAGAAAAGACATGAGCCGAACCTAGCACGGTTCGGCCCGGTCGGAATCACAAGACTGTGGGGGTCAGCCCGCTCAGATCGGCATCAGCGCCCAATAGTCCAGATCCAGCAGCACGTCGGGGCTGTACTTTCCATCCTGGCCGCGCAAGGCAAAGGGCTCGCCGCCCTTGGTCGCCACCAGTCGCAGGCGGATGGCACCCACACCCGGCACGCCGGTTTCGGCCTTGTCCAACACCTCGGACCACGCCTTGATGGTGTCTCCGGCGAAACAGGGATTGGCATGGGCACCGCCGTTCAGGCCGACGATCATCTGCGCATTGGCCAGCCCGTTGAAGGACAAGGCGCGCGCCATCGAGATCACATGGCCGCCATAGATCAGCCGCCCATCGGGCCGGAAAGTCAGGTCGAAATGCACTTTGGCGGTGTTCTGCCACAAGCGGGTGGCCAGCATGTGCTCGGCATCTTCCACGGTCACGCCATCGACATGGTCGATGGTTTCGCCGATCTGGTAGTCACCCCAGCGGTGCGGTTCACCTGCCAGAGCAAAGTCATATTTGCTGAAATCCAGCCCGTTCGGCACCATGAGGTCACCGGGCTCCAGCGCCTTTTTAAGGTCCGGCACCACGGTTTCCGGGGCAGGCGCGTCAAGGTTCGATTTCCGCACCATCACCCAGCGCACATATTCGATCACCACCTCGTCGCGCTGGTTCAGCCCGCGCGTGCGCACCCAGACCACGCCGGTCTTGCCGTTCGAGTTCTGTTTCAGCCCGATGACCTCGGATTCCGACCGCAGGGTGTCTCCGGGATAGACCGGCTGCAGCCAACGCCCCTCGGCATAGCCCAGGTTCGCGACCGCGTTCAGCGACACATCCGGAACCGTCTTGCCGAACACCACATGGAACGCCGCCAGATCGTCGATCGGGCTTTGCGGCAGGCCACAACTCCGGGCGAACTCGTCCGAGGAATAGAGCCCGTGGCGGGCGGGATAGAGCGCATGATAGAGCGCGCGCTCACCCACCGTCACGGTGCGGGGCACCGCATGGTGCAGCACCTGCCCGATGGCGTAATCCTCGAAAAAGCGGCCCGGATTGGTTTTTGCCATTACTGCTGTCCCAGTTTCATGTCAGGGGAATAATCGGCCGCGACCTGCTTGGTCACGGCCTGCGCACAGCGCATCTTGTTGGTGGACGGATCGAAGGCATAGGCCGGAGAGCCGTGCAGCTCCCACCCTTTGGCCAGCGCCTCGGACACCTTGTGGCAGAAGGCCGAGGTGTCCTCTTCGGTCAGCAGTCGATAAAGTTTCGCCATCAGATCATCCGCCTAGCCCGGGAACGGAGACGGGCCGACCAGCCCGTGAATGTAGCCGATGACGCCCAGCAGCACGATCGAGGCCGTGAAGAACATCGCATCCTTGCCCAGCGTTCCCGGCTCGCCCGGGGTCCAGTCGGGCTCGGACTTGTTGATGACGATCACTTCGACCACCGCCCATGCCAACAGGCCGCCGAACAGGATGATCGACGCCAGATCACCATTGACCAGCAGATGCGCAAAGGCCCAGAGCTTGAACCCGCCCAACATCGGATGACGCACCTTGTTCAGCAGTCGGCCCTTGGTTCCGGCCGGGCTCATCATCCAGATCGCGATCAACACCAGCAGGTTGTTGATGTGGATCATGAAGCTGGGTGGTGCCCAGACATGGATGAAATCGGTCATGCGATAGCCGAAAATCATCAGCAGGATCGACACGACCAGCGCACCCGCAACGGCCCCCTTGCCGGCGTCACCCATGGCCGCGCGGCGGGCGGGCATCAGGCGCTTGAACAGATGTGCGGCCCACCAAAGCGCCACACCGAGAATGAGAAGAACGAAGCCCATGCTGGCTTACCCCGCTTGCAAAGCTGATATCGCCTCTGCTTTTGCCAGAATTTCGCGGGCAGTTACAACGTGCAGATTTTCCACGATCTTGCCATCGACCACGGCAACGCCCTGCCCCTTGGCCTCGACCGCTTCGAAAGCGGCGATCTGACGGCGGGCCAGGTCGATCTCGGCTTCGGAGGGGGCGAAGGCGGTGTTGGCGGTCTCGACCTGCGCGGGATGGATCAGGGTCTTGCCGTCGAAACCCATGTCGCGGCCCTGCGCGCATTCGACGGCCAGCCCCTCGGTATCCTTGAAGGCGTTGTAGACACCATCGACGATCACCAGCCCCTCGGCCTTGGCGGCCAGCAGGCACAGACCCAGCGAGGTCATCAGCGGCAGGCGGTCGGGGCGGAAGCGGGTCTGAAGCTCTTTGGCCAGATCGTTGGTGCCCATGACAAAGCCCGCCATCAGCGGATGCGCCGCGATCTCGGCCGCGTTCAGCATGCCGCGCGGGGTCTCCATCATCGCCCAGATCGGCAGGTCGCCGGTGATTGCGGCCAGCGCATCGACATCGGCGGCCGAGTTGACCTTGGGCAGCAGCACCACGTCGGCATCCATCTCGCGCACGGCCTCGGCATCGGCGGGGCCCCAAGGGGTGTCCAGACCGTTGATTCGCACGATCTTGACGCGCGGGTCATAGCCGCCCGACGCCAGCGCGGCCTTGAGCGTTTCACGGGCATTGTCCTTTTCATCGGCGGCAACGGCGTCTTCAAGGTCAAAGATGATGGCATCGACGGGCAGCGAGCGCGCCTTGTCGAGCGCCCGTTCCTTGGAGCCTGGAATGTAGAGAACGGATCGGTAGGGGCGCTGGCGCGGGTCCATGGGAACCTCTCGTTGAAATAAAGTTGCGCAGAATGGGGCATTTTTTGCCGGAAAGTTCAAGCGTAAAATCGCCGCATTGCAGCATGTGACGCGACGCCCCCCGCAACGCGCGTCGCCTTAACCGGATTTCGGCATGGTTGGGCCAGCCTTTCTCGGGCAACAGGCAGAAGGGGCTGACGATGAAAATGACGTTTCTAAAGATGACGATGGGTCTGGGCATCATGGCGCTGGCCGCGCAGCAGTTGCAGGCGCAGACGCCGAACTGTGCGCCGCGGGCCGATGCGCTGCGTCGGCTGGCCGAGACCTATGGTGAGACCCGACGCGGCATCGGCATGGTGCAGCAGGGGGCGGTGATGGAGGTCTTTGCCTCGGACGAAACCGGCACCTGGACGATCACCGTGACCTTGCCGGATGGCATGACCTGCCTGATCGCGGCAGGCGAGGCCTATGAGGTTCTGGCCGAATCGTTGCCGCCCAATGCCTGACGTTCAGGTCAGCGCGTCCCAGATCAGTTTCGAGCCGGTCAGGGTCAGCAGAACATAGGCGATGGCAAAGAACAGGCGCTCGGACATCATCCAATGGGCGCGCACGCCCAGCCAGGCGCCGAGGATGGCGAAAGGGGTCAGCAGCAGGTCGGCCCAAGCGGTCTGCAGGGTGAACATGCCCAGATAGGCATAGGGGACGAACTTGGCGATGTTGATGATCCAGAAGACCAGCACGGTGGTGGCCTGGAACTCGGTTTTCGTCAGGCGCTGTGACAGCAGATAGACGGCGGCGGGCGGGCCGCCGGCGTGGCTGACGAAGCTTGTGAAGCCGGCGACCAGCCCCGCGAACAGCCCGGCCGGAGGCGGCAGGCGGTTGGCGAAGCCGCGCACCCAGCCGCGGGTCTGCGCCACATGCCAGACAACGAAGCCCACCGAAATGCCCCCGATCAGCAGCCGCAGCAGGTCTTCGTCGGTCGCCCGGTACAGCAGCGCGCCCAGCGCCACGCCCGGCACCGCGCCCAGCATCAGCAGACGCGCGTCGGGCCAGTTCCACCGTTTCCAGTAGGGGCGCAGGGTGGCCAGGTCGATCACCATCAAGATCGGCAACATTAGCGCCAGCGCCTGCCCCGGATCAAGGATCAACGCCAGAATCGACGACGACGCAAAGGCCACGCCCGAGCCGAAGCCGCCCTTGGAAATGCCTGCAAAGATCACGGCCGGGATCGCCACGGCAAAAAACATCAGGTTCAATTCGACCATGCGGCGGCCTCGAAACGGCTTGTCCTGTGGGTGGTTTAGCGCAACCGGCCCGGGGCAGGCAAACGGTATGCGGTCGCATGCCGCGCCGCAGAACCCTTGCGCAACGGCGTTTTAGCGACTAGCAAAACCGCGATTTCAAAACCGACCGGAGACAATCCAAATGGCCAGACCCAAGATCGCGCTGATCGGCGCAGGTCAGATCGGGGGCACGCTTGCCCACCTCGCAGCAATGAAGGAACTGGGGGATGTCGTTCTGTTCGACATCGCCGAGGGCATCCCGGAAGGCAAGGCGCTGGACATCGCCGAATCCGGCCCGTCCGAGGGCTTTGACGCCAAGCTGAAGGGCACCCAGTCCTATGAGGACATCGCAGGCGCAGACGTCTGCATCGTGACCGCCGGCGTGCCGCGTAAGCCGGGCATGAGCCGTGACGACCTGCTGGGCATCAACCTGAAGGTGATGAAGTCGGTCGGTGAAGGCATCGCCGCCCACGCCCCCGACGCCTTCGTCATCTGCATCACCAACCCGCTGGACGCGATGGTCTGGGCGCTGCGCGAGTTCTCGGGCCTGCCCCACAACAAGGTCTGCGGCATGGCCGGCGTGCTGGACTCGGCCCGCTTCCGCCACTTCCTGGCAGAAGAATTCGACGTGTCGATGAAGGACGTCACCGCCTTTGTTCTGGGCGGCCATGGCGACACGATGGTGCCATCGGTGCGCTATTCGACCGTTGCCGGCATCCCGCTGCCCGACTTGGTCAAGATGGGCTGGACCACGCAGGAGAAGCTGGACGCCATCGTCCAGCGCACCCGTGACGGCGGCGCCGAGATCGTCGGCCTGCTGAAGACCGGCTCGGCCTATTACGCGCCCGCCACCTCGGCGATCGAAATGGCCGAAGCCTATCTGAAAGACCAAAAGCGCGTTCTGCCCTGCGCGGCCTATTGCGATGGCGAGTTGGGCGTGAAGGGCATGTATGTAGGCGTGCCTACCGTAATCGGCGCCGGCGGCATCGAGCGGATCGTGAACATCCAGTTGAACGCGGAAGAACAGGACATGTTCGACAAGTCAGTCAACGCCGTGAAGGGTCTGGTTGAGGCCTGCAAAGGCATCGACAGCTCGCTGGCGTAACACTCGGCTCGGGTCACCGGGGCTCCGGTGGCCTCGTCAAACAATCGATCGTCGCCCCGCTGGTGCCCACCGGCGGGGCGTTTCGATTGACAGGACGGTCAGCGAAACATCCCAAGCCATCGCGCCACCAGCAACAGCACCCCTCCCAGGGCCACCAGCAGCAAACAAACAACCCAGAATGCGTTCGGGTCTTGGGCCCCGGGGATGCCGCCGACGTTGATCCCCAGTACGCCAGCCACCAGACCCAGGGGCAGAAATACGGCGCTGACCACTGACAATACCAGCATACGGTTGTTCATGCGTTCGGCACGTTCATCCATCAGCTGGTCGTGAATGATCTGAACCCGTTCGCGCACAGCCGCCAGATCTTCGCCAATGCGGTAGATGCGCTCCGAGGCTTCGCGCAATCTCGACCGGTCATAGGGCTGCAGCCAGGGCAAATCTTCGATCTCGAGCGTCGTCAACGCATCGCGCTGTGGCACTAGGTATCGCCGCAGAACGATGGATGACCTGCGGATCGCCGCGAGTTCGGCCCGGGAAATTTCGGCATCCGGCTCCAACAGCAACTCCTCGAGGTCATCCACGCGTTCGTTCAGATCGGTGATAGCGGGCTCGGCCCGGTCGGCCAGCCGCAAGGCCAACCGCGCGACGAAGTCACCCGGCGATCGCGGTGCCTGCCCACGATCGATTGCCGCCAGCATGTCCGCAACCGCATCCAGTGGGCGGCGCCAGACACCGATGATCTTTGTTTCCGTCAGCCAAAGTCTGACCGAGATCATGTCCTCGGGCGGCTGCCCTTCCAGCAGGTTCACGCCCCGCAGGTTCAGTATGACGCCTCCGCCATGCACGGTGCAGCGGGGCCGTGTTTCGCCGGCCATCAGCGCATCTATCACGAACTCATCCAGCCCGGCGGCGCGGAGCAGCGCAACCGTGCATTCTCCCTCAAGACGCAAGTGCTGCCAGGCAAACTGCTCTTCCGGACCGCGGGGTGACCAAGCGGGAAAGCCATCGGCATCCAGCAGCCGCGCATTGCCAGATCCATCGAAGATCATGGTCATCGTGTCGGGAAGGGAAGGAGTGGTCACTGTCATCCGCTCAGTCATTTCTTATTCGACCCAAGTATCTTGACGGATCAAGACAGGTCCAGACAGGTTAGCGGCCAAGCGCGCCGGCGCCAAGTCATTCGAATTCGGCGAGGCCCGATACTCCACCGCGATCCGAGCCAGTACTGTTGGCGCAAACGGCTTAGAAGGCGACTCTTGAATGTATTTTTGCGACAGATTCTCGGCGGGTCGAATCAACATCAACCAACTCATCTTTTGTGATCACACCCCAAAATGCCGTGATCACAAAAGCGGAAAATCCTCGGCAAAAACCTTCTTCCGGTAAGAAAACCCTTTAATTTTGCCCGTTGGACACCCCTATAACGATCCAATCGTAGTCAGACGGGACAGTTTCGATGAACATTCACGAATATCAGGCCAAGGCCCTTCTTCGCAGCTATGGCGCGCCGGTTTCGGACGGTCGTGCGGTGCTGCGTGCGGAAGAGGCGAAAACCGCAGCCGGTGAACTGGACGGCCCGCTTTGGGTGGTCAAGGCGCAGATCCATGCCGGGGGCCGCGGCAAGGGTCACTTCAAGGAACCCGACGCCGGCGACAAGGGCGGCGTGCGTCTGACCAAATCGGTAGAGGAAGCCGCCGAGGAAGCCAAGAAGATGCTGGGTCGCACGCTGGTCACGCACCAGACCGGCCCCGAAGGTAAGCAGGTCAACCGCGTGTATATCGAGGCCGGATCCGGCATCGAGCGCGAGCTGTACCTGGCCCTGCTGGTCGATCGCCAGACCAGCCGCATCTCGTTCGTGTGCTCGACCGAAGGCGGCATGGACATCGAGGAAGTGGCCGCCGCGACGCCCGAGAAAATCCTGTCCTTCTCGGTTGACCCGGCCACCGGCTATCAGCCGTTCCACGGCCGCCGCATCGCTTTCTCGCTGGGTCTGGAAGGCGGGCAGGTCAAGCAGTGCGTGCGCCTGATGGGCATCCTGTACAAAGCCTTCGTCGAGAAGGACATGGAGATGCTGGAAATCAACCCGCTGATCGTGGCCGAGGGCGGCGACCTCAAGGTGCTGGACGCCAAGCTGAGCTTTGACGGCAACGCGATCTACCGCCATCCCGACATCGCCGAACTGCGCGACACCACCGAGGAAGACCCCAAGGAGTTGGAAGCCAGCAAATACGACCTGAACTACATCGCGCTGGACGGCGAGATCGGCTGTATGGTCAACGGCGCGGGCCTGGCCATGGCCACGATGGACATCATCAAGCTTTACGGAGCCGAGCCGGCCAACTTCCTGGACGTGGGCGGCGGCGCCACCAAAGAGAAAGTGACCGAGGCGTTCAAGATCATCACCAGCGACCCGAACGTCAAAGGCATCCTGGTCAACATCTTCGGCGGCATCATGCGCTGCGACGTCATCGCCGAAGGCGTCGTCGCCGCGGTGAAAGAGGTGGGCCTGAAGGTTCCGCTGGTGGTGCGTCTGGAAGGCACCAATGTCGAGAAGGGCAAAGAGATCATCAACAGCTCGGGCCTGGACGTGATCGCCGCCGACAACCTGGACGACGCCGCGCAGAAGATCGTGAAGGCGGTCAAGGGCTGAACCCGTTAACGCAGGGCGGGTCACGGCCCGCCATTCCGATGAATGCTGGCGGGTCGGACCCCGCCGAAAACAGGAGAACGCCAAATGGCAGTCCTCATCGACGAAAATACCAAAGTGATCTGTCAGGGCTTTACCGGCTCGCAGGGCACGTTCCACTCTGAACAGGCCATCGCCTATGGCACCAAGATGGTCGGCGGTGTGACGCCGGGCAAAGGCGGCATGACCCATCTGGGCCTGCCCGTGTTCAACTCGGTCCACGAGGCCAAGCACCAGACCGAGGCCAACGCCACCGTGATCTACGTGCCGCCGCCCTTTGCCGCGGATTCGATCCTCGAGGCGATCGACGCCGAGATGGAAGTGATCGTCTGCATCACCGAAGGCATCCCGGTGCTGGACATGATGAAGGTGAAGCGCGCGCTGGAAGGCAGCAAATCGCGCCTGATCGGCCCGAACTGCCCCGGTGTCATCACGCCCGACGCCTGCAAGATCGGCATCATGCCCGGCCACATCCACAAGCGTGGCTCGGTCGGCGTCGTGTCGCGTTCCGGCACGCTGACCTACGAGGCCGTCAAGCAGACCACCGATGTGGGTCTGGGCCAGTCCACCTGCGTGGGCATCGGCGGCGACCCGATCAAGGGCACCGAGCATATCGACGTGCTGGAGTGGTTCCTGGCCGATGACGAGACCGAGTCGATCATCATGATCGGCGAGATCGGCGGCTCGGCCGAGGAAGAAGCCGCGCAGTTCCTGGCGGATGAGGCCAAGAAAGGCCGCAAGAAGCCGGTCGCCGGGTTCATCGCTGGCCGCACGGCGCCTCCGGGCCGCCGCATGGGTCACGCGGGCGCCATCGTCGCCGGCGGCAAGGGCGGTGCCGAAGATAAGATCGAAGCCATGCGCAGTGCCGGCATCGTAGTGGCCGAAAGCCCCGCCAAGCTGGGCGAGGCCGTGCTGGAAGCGATCGGCAAGTAACCTGTCGGCCCGACTTGCGGGCCGGCCCCAGCGGAGCGAAACACATGACCTTCACCGAAGCCGTCAGAACGTGTTTCTCCAAGTATTTCACCTTCTCGGGGCGGGCCTCTCGCCCCGAGTATTGGTATTTTTTGCTGTTCATCGTGATCTGGAACGCGATCGCCGCGGTCATCGACTGGCAGTTCTTCACCCAGGTTTCGACCATCCAGACCGAGGCCGGAACCTCGGTCACCGCGGTATCCAGCCAGCCGGTTCAGACGATTGTTGGCCTGATCGTGTTTTTCCCGCATCTGGCCGTGGCCTGGCGGCGGATGCACGATACCGGGCGCAGTGGGCTTTATGCCCTGCTGCCGGTCCTTCTGATCCTTGGGGCTGCGGCCGTTCTGGTCTTTGGCATCGGCCTCGCCTCGAGCTTCCAGCATGGCGGAAACCTCGACATCCTGTTTACCCGCGCCACGCTGCTGATCGTGATCCCGACACTGCTGGTTCTTTTCGTGTCGCCCCTGCTGGTGCTGTGGTGGCTGTCCCGCCCCAGCCAGCCGGGCACCAACAAATACGGTCCCAACCCATATGAGGTAGCCCAATGACCGAACACTCGCCCAATTCCGCCTTCCATGCCTCGAGCTTCATGCAGGGGCACAATGCCGAGTATCTGGAGCAGCTTTACGCCCAGTACACCAAGGACCCCGGCGCCATCGACGCGGCCTGGGCCGAGTTCTTCCGGCAGATGGGAGACGCAGCACCCGACGTCCAGAAAGAGGCGCAGGGCCCCTCTTGGGCGCGCCCCGACTGGCCGCCGATGCCCAATGATGACCTGACCGGCGCCCTGACCGGCGAATGGGCCGAGACCGATGCCAAGGCGGCCGGCGACAAGATCAAGGAAAAGGCCGCCAAGGCGGGCGTCGAGGTCAGCGACGAGCAGGTCAAGCGCGCAGTGCTGGACTCGATCCGCGCCCTGATGCTGATCCGGGCCTACCGCATCCGCGGGCACCTGGTTGCCGATCTCGACCCGCTCGGCATGCGCTCGACCGAGCCCCACCCCGAGCTGGACCCCAAGACCTATGGCTTCACAGACGCCGACATGGACCGGCCGATCTTCATCGACAACGTGCTGGGTCTGCAGGTCGCCAGCATGCGCCAGATCGTCGAGATCGTGAAGCGCACCTATTGCGGCACCTTCGCACTGCAGTACATGCATATTTCCGACCCGGAACAGGCCGCCTGGCTGAAGGAACGGATCGAGGGCTACGGCAAGGAAATCGCCTTTACCAAGGAAGGCCGCAAGGCGATCCTGAACAAGATGGTCGAGGCCGAAGGCTTCGAGAAGTTCCTGCACGTGAAATACATGGGCACTAAGCGGTTCGGCCTGGACGGGGGCGAGGCGCTGATCCCGGCGATGGAGCAGATCATCAAGCGCGGTGGCGCGCTGGGTCTGAAGGAAATCGTCATCGGCATGCCGCACCGCGGCCGTCTGAACATCCTGGCCAACGTGATGGGCAAGCCTTACCGCGCCATCTTCAACGAATTCCAGGGCGGCAGCTTCAAGCCCGAGGACGTGGACGGCTCGGGCGACGTGAAATACCACCTGGGCGCCTCGAGCGACCGCGAGTTCGACGGCAACACCGTGCACCTGTCGCTGACGGCGAACCCCTCGCACCTGGAGGCGGTGAACCCGGTTGTTCTGGGCAAGGTCCGCGCCAAGCAGGACCAGCACGGCGACACCGAGCGCACCCAGGTCATGGGCGTTCTGCTGCACGGAGACGCGGCCTTTGCCGGTCAGGGCGTGGTGGCCGAGGGCTTTGGCCTGTCGGGTCTGCGCGGCCACCGCACCGGCGGCACCATGCATATCGTGGTGAACAACCAGATCGGCTTTACCACCGCGCCGCATTTCTCGCGTTCGAGCCCCTATCCGACCGACATCGCGCTGATGGTCGAGGCCCCGATCTTCCACGTCAACGGCGACGACCCCGAGGCGGTGGTGCATGCGGCCAAGGTGGCGACCGAGTTCCGGCAGAAGTTCCACAAGGACGTGGTCATCGACATGTTCTGCTATCGCCGGTTCGGTCACAACGAGGGCGACGAGCCCATGTTCACCAACCCGATCATGTACAAGAAGATCAAGACCCACAAGACCACGCTGTCGCTGTACACCGAGCGGCTGGTCAAGGACGGACTGATCCCCGAGGGCGAGATCGAGGACATGAAGGCCGCGTTCCAGGCGCATCTGAACGACGAGTTCGAGGCCGCCAAGGAATACAAGCCCAACAAGGCCGACTGGCTGGACGGGCGCTGGTCGCATCTGGACAAGAACAAGGAAGAATATGTCCGCGGCGAAACCGCGATTTCGCCCGACACCCTGGCCGAGGTCGGCAAGGCGCTGGTGAAGGTGCCCGAAGGCTTTGCCCTGCACAAGACGGTGGGCCGCCTGCTGGAACACAAGAAGCAGATGTTCGAAACCGGTCAGGGCTTTGACTGGGCCACCGGCGAGGCGCTGGCCTTCGGGTCGCTGCTGACCGAGGGCTACCCGGTGCGCCTGTCGGGACAGGACGCCACCCGCGGCACCTTCAGCCAGCGCCATTCGGGCTTCATCAACCAGGAAACCGAAGAGCGCTACTATCCCCTGAACCACATCCGCTCCGGACAGGCCCAGTACGAGGTAATCGACTCGATGCTGTCGGAATACGCGGTTCTGGGCTTCGAATACGGCTATTCGCTGGCCGAGCCCAACGCGCTGGTTCTGTGGGAGGCCCAGTTCGGCGATTTCGCCAATGGCGCGCAGATCATGTTCGACCAGTTCATCAGCTCGGGCGAAAGCAAATGGCTGCGCATGTCCGGCCTTGTCTGCCTGCTGCCGCACGGGTTCGAGGGGCAAGGCCCCGAGCACTCGTCGGCGCGACTGGAGCGGTTCCTGCAGATGTGCGGCCAGGACAACTGGATCGTGGCCAACTGCACCACGCCCGCGAACTATTTCCACATCCTGCGCCGTCAGCTGCACCGCACCTTCCGCAAGCCGCTGATCCTGATGACGCCGAAATCGCTGCTGCGCCACAAGCTGGCGATCAGCAATGCCGAGGACTTCACCACCGGGTCCAGCTTCCACCGGGTGCTGTGGGACGACGCGCAAAAGGGCAATTCGGACACGCAACTGGTGCCCGACGACAAGATCAAGCGCGTGGTGATGTGTTCGGGCAAGGTCTACTACGACCTGCTCGAGGAGCGCGACGCGCGCGGGATCGACGACATCTATCTGCTGCGGATCGAGCAATACTATCCGTTCCCGGCCCATTCGCTGATCAACGAGCTTGAGCGGTTCAAACAGGCCGAGATGGTCTGGTGCCAGGAAGAGCCCAAGAACCAGGGCGCCTGGAGCTTCATCGAACCCAACATCGAATGGGTCCTGACCCGGATCGGCGCCAAGCATACCCGGCCCAGCTATGTGGGCCGTGCCACCTCGGCCTCGCCCGCGACGGGTCTGGCCAGCCAACACAAAGCCCAACAAGAGGCGCTCGTGAACGAAGCGCTGAGCATTGAAGGATAAGAAACGATGACGATTGAAGTTCGTGTTCCAACGCTTGGCGAGTCGGTGACCGAAGCCACCGTTGCGACCTGGTTCAAGAAGCCCGGCGACACCGTGGCGGTCGATGAAATGCTGTGCGAGCTCGAGACCGACAAGGTCACGGTCGAGGTGCCTTCGCCCGCCGCCGGCGTGCTGGGCGAGATCGTCGCGGCCGAAGGCGAGACCGTGGGTGTCGATGCGCTGCTGGCCACGATCCAGGCCGGCGAGGGTGCCGCCCCGGCCAAGGCCGAAGCCGCCCCGGCGGCTGCCCCTGCGGCATCGGGCGGCAGCGTTGACGTGATGGTGCCCACGCTGGGCGAATCCGTGACCGAAGCCACCGTTTCGACCTGGTTCAAGAAGGTGGGCGACACCGTCGCGCAGGACGAAATGCTGTGCGAGCTGGAGACCGACAAGGTCTCGGTCGAGGTTCCCGCCCCCGCCGCCGGCGTTCTGGCCGAAATCCTGGCCCCCGAAGGCGCAACCGTCGAGGCCAACGGCAAACTGGCGGTGATCTCGGGCGCTGAAGCAGGCGCCGCACCTGCTGAACCGGCCGCGGCTGCCCCTGCAGCAGCCGCCACCGGCAAGGACGTGGCCAATGCGCCGTCGGCCGAAAAGGCCATGGCCGAGGCCGGCCTGTCGGCCGATCAGGTCACCGGCACCGGCCGCGATGGCCGCATCATGAAGGAAGACGTGGCCCGCGCCGTGGCCACCGCCGCAGCCCCTGCCGCGGCCGCCCCGGCACCGGCCGCAGCCCCGCGCGCACCCGTGGCCGCCGAGGATGCCGCGCGCGAGGAACGCGTGCGCATGACGCGCCTGCGCCAGACCATCGCCAAGCGCCTGAAGGACGCGCAGAACACCGCCGCGATCCTGACCACCTACAACGAGGTGGATATGACCGAGGTGATGGCCATCCGCAACCAGTACAAGGACCAGTTCGAGAAGAAGCACGGCGTGCGCCTGGGCTTCATGTCCTTCTTCACCAAGGCCTGCTGCCACGCTTTGAAAGAAGTGCCCGAGGTCAATGCCGAGATCGACGGCAATGACATCGTCTACAAGAACTATGTCCACATGGGCGTCGCCGCCGGCACCCCGCAGGGTCTGGTGGTTCCGGTGATCCGCGACGCCGACCGGATGTCGTTCGCCGAGATCGAGAAGGCCATCGCCGAGAAGGGCAAGCGCGCCCGCGAAGGCAAGCTGAGCATGGCCGAGATGCAGGGCGGCACCTTCACCATCTCCAACGGTGGCGTTTACGGCTCGCTGATGTCCTCGCCGATCCTGAACCCCCCGCAGTCGGGCATTCTGGGCATGCACAAGATCCAGGAACGCCCGATGGTCATCAATGGCGAGATCAAGATCCGCCCCATGATGTATCTGGCCCTGTCCTATGACCACCGGATCGTCGATGGCAAGGGCGCGGTCACCTTCTTGGTGCGCGTGAAAGAGGCGCTGGAAGATCCGCGCCGCCTGCTGATGGACCTGTAATCGCATGGCAACGCATGTTCTATGGCAGGCCGACGTGGCCGATTTCGACGCCTGGCTGAAGGTGTTCCGCGAGGATCAGCCCATGCGCAAGGCGGCCGGGATCGTCGACCTGCATGTGTGGAAAGACCCCGATCAGCGTGACCACGCGGTGGCGCTGTTCGCAGTCGCCGACCTGGACAAGGCCCGGGCGTTCTTCGACTCGGAAGAACTGGCCATGCATCACGAACGCGGTGGCGTGGCCCATATCCAGGTCAAACTGCTGACACCGGTCTAGGCCGAAACACCGGCGGCCCGCACTTCGGGTCGCCGTTCAAAATACACTCCGCGGATTTGGGAGAACAAAATGGCTAACTATGACGTCATCGTAATCGGCGCCGGTCCCGGCGGCTATGTCTGCGCCATCCGCTGCGCGCAGCTGGGCCTGAAAACCGCCGTCGTCGAAGGGCGCGAGACGCTGGGCGGCACCTGTCTGAACGTGGGCTGCATCCCCTCGAAGGCGCTGCTGCATGCCAGCCACCAATTGCACGAGGCCGAGCACAACTTTGCCAAGATGGGCCTCAAGGGCAAAAGCCCCTCGGTCGACTGGAAGCAGATGCAGGCCTACAAGCAGGACGTGATCGACACCAACACCAAGGGCGTCGAGTTCCTGTTCAAGAAGAACAAGATCGACTGGCTCAAGGGCTGGGGCTCGATCCCCGCGCCCGGCAAGGTCAAGGTCGGTGACGACGTGCACGAGGCCAAGAACATCATCATCGCCACCGGGTCCGAGGCGGCCTCGCTGCCCGGCGTCGAGGTGGACGAGAAGGTCGTCGTAACCTCGACCGGCGCGCTGGAGCTGGGCAAGATCCCGAAAAAGCTGGTGGTGATCGGCGCAGGCGTGATCGGGCTGGAACTGGGCTCGGTCTATCAGCGTCTGGGCGCCGAGGTGACGGTGATCGAGTACCTCGACGTCATCACCCCGGGCATGGACCCCGAGGTGCAGAAGACCTTCCAGCGCATCCTGAAAAAGCAGGGCCTGAACTTCGTCATGGGCGCCGCGGTGCAAAAGACCGAGGCGACCAAGACCAAGGCCAAGGTGACCTACAAGCTGCGCAAGGATGACAGCGAGCACGTGATCGAGGCCGACACCGTTCTGGTCGCCACCGGGCGCAAGCCGTTCCATGACGGTCTGGGGCTGGATGCGCTGGGGGTCGAGCTGACCCCGCGCGGCCAGATCAAGGTGGGCAAGGACTGGCAGACCAACGTGCCGGGCATCTACGCCATCGGCGACGTGATCGAAGGCCCGATGCTGGCTCACAAGGCCGAGGACGAAGGCATGGCCGCCGCCGAAGTGGTTGCGGGCAAGCATGGCCATGTGAATTATGGCGTCATTCCGGGCGTGATCTACACCTGGCCCGAGGTTGCCAATGTCGGCGAGACCGAAGCTACCCTCAAGGAGCAGGGCCGCGCCTACAAGGTCGGCAAGTTCAGCTTCATGGGCAATGGCCGCGCCAAGGCGAATTTTGCCGCCGACGGGTTCGTCAAGATCCTGGCCGACAAGGAGACCGACCGTATCCTGGGCTGCCACATCATCGGCCCCGGTGCGGGCGATCTGATCCACGAGGTCTGCGTGGCGATGGAATTCGGCGCCTCGGCCGAGGATCTGGCCCTGACCTGCCACGCGCACCCGACCTATTCCGAGGCCGTGCGCGAGGCCGCGCTGGCTTGCGGAGACGGTCCGATCCACGCCTGATGAGTTCGGCTCCGGCGGTCAGGCCGCCGGAGTCAGCCACGCCCGCAGATAGGTTTCCAGCCGGTCGGTGAATGTCGTCGCCGAATGCAGGGCGCAGAATTTCAGTGACATGGCCTGGATGGCAAAGGCCTGCACGCCCTCGGCCAGCAGGTCGGTCGACACGTCCTGTCGGACCTCGGCCTGATCCAGCCAAATCATCACGATCCGAAAGTATTTCTCGAAGCAATAGGCGATCGGCCCGATTTCAGAGATCGCGGCGGCACCGGAATAACGGATCAGCAGGTCGAACACATAGCGTTCCGACATCATGAAATCATGCACCGGGGCCAGGGCCTCGATGATCTGGGGCACGGTGTTCGGCGGTTCCGCCGCCTGCGCCTGATCCAGACAAGCGTCCAGTTTTTCGCCGATCAGGATCTCCATCAGCGCGTCCTTGTCGTGGAAATGGGCAAAGAAGGTGCCCTTGGCCACGCCGGCGGCCTGCACCACCTCTTCCACGCGCAATGCCTGGTATCCGTTCTTTTGCACCACATCCGCCGCCGCCTGCAGCAGCTTGGCGCGGGTTTTCAGGGTTCGTTTCTGAATTGTCTTTTGCATGAGGCTTGTTCGCATGTTTTTTGACCGTGGTCAAATTTGATATTGACCGTGGTCATTTTTTGATTCTATAAAATGACCGTGGTCAATTTTAGGAGAACTCCGATGCAACCCAAGAAAATTCTCATTCTCGACGGTCACCCCGCCGAAAGCAGCCTGTCGCGCACCTTTGCCGACACCTATGCCCAAGCCGCCCGCGCAAAAGGTCATGACGTGAAAACCGTTCACCTCAGCGATCTGGAGTTCGATTTCGATTTCGGACAGGGCAACTATCATGACTTCAAACCGCTGGAGCCGGTTCTGGAACAGGTTCTGCAGGATTTCGAATGGAGCGATCACCTGGTACTGACGATGCCCATGTGGTGGGGCGGCCTGCCTGCCAAGCTCAAGGGGCTGATCGACCGGATGTTCATCCCGGGCCGCACGTTCGACACCCGCAATCCCAACAAGCTGGGGCTGCCGGCGCCGATGCTGGGCGGGCGGACCGCGCGGGTCATCATCACCTCGGACACGCCGGGCTGGTTCATGCGGCTGGCCTATCGCCGGGCGCTGATCCACCAGATGCGCGGACAGGTTCTGGGGTTCGTCGGGTTCAAGCCGACACGGTTCACCTGGTTTTCCGGCGCCAGCTACCCCAAGCAGGACAGCGTCCAGAAATGGATCGCGCGGGTCACCCGGCTGGGCGCAGCGGCAGCGTGATCACCACATTGTCTTTGCGGCGCGCGCACCCCATTCCCGGTCGTAGCGTGCGCCGCCTTCCTCGCCCTGCGACACCTCGGCCAGGATCTCGCCCACTGTCGGCAATCCGGCACTGCGATCGCCGCCGGTCCAGGTTTCGGCCCGCATCAGCGCGCGGGCGCATTGCGTGTAGATTTCCCCGATTTCGATAACGATCACGGTGGCCGGTTGCTTGCCCTTTTTCTCGAACCGGGCGCGCAGGTCGGAATCGGCCGTCAACCGGGCAGTGCCATTCACCCGCACCACGTTGTTCGAGCCAGGCACCATGAACATCAGCGCCACACGCGGATCGCGCACGATGTTGCGCAGGCTGTCCAGGCGGTTGTTGCCGCGCCAGTCGGGCAAGGCAAGGGTGCCGGGGTCAAGTTCCGTGACTACCGGGCCGTCATCACCCCGGGGGCTGCCATCCACCCCTTCTGGCCCCACCGTGGACAGCACGCACAGACGCGACGCCATAATCCATTTACGGTAAAGCGGCGTCAGCTGCCGCGCGACCTTGCGCAACGAGGCCGCGCCGGGGGTGCCGTACAACGTCTCGAGCGCGGTGATGTCATTGATGTACCGCATCCGGATCAAACCCAACTTCGCGCATCAATTCGTTCGAGCGCGTCTCGATCACTTCTTCCAGCCTGGCCAGAAAGTTTTCGCGATCGACGCCCGGTTCGATCGGGTCGAGGAACTCGACGATTGCATGGCCGGGTTTACGCAGAATTCCCGACCGGGGCCAGAATACTCCCACATTGGTGGCCGCCGGCACGCAGGGGAAGCCCAGCCCCTCGTACAGAACGGCGGAGCCGACCTTGTAGGGCTTGTAGACCCCCGGCGCCACGCGGGTGCCCTGCGGATAGATCACCAGCTGTCCGGGTTCGGTAAACTCCTTGGCGACGTCCTTGACCATCTTGGCCACCGCGGCGCCGCGTTTGCCTCGATCGACCGGTATACAACCCAGTCGACGTGCGTACATACCGATGATTGGAGTCCACAGCAGTTCGCGCTTCATGATGAACTTGCCGTGGGGAACCGCGTCAAAGATCAGGATGATGTCGAAGAATGACTGGTGCTTTGCGGCGATCACCACCTCGCCCGTGGGCACGTTGCCGCGCGCCTCGCCGCGAATGCCCACCATCCAGCGCGCCAGCCAAATAGTGGTGCGCGCATAGATCTTGCAGGCGCGCAAGGCCCCGCGCTTGGAGAACAGCGCATAGGGCGCGAATACCAGGCCCAGAACCGCCATCCATGCGTAGATCGTGACCATGAAGATCAGAGAGCGTACCCATTGGAACGCCATTGCCATCACGAAAGCTCCTTCAATTTGCGACGGGCCGCCGACCATGTCGCGGCAAAGGCCACTGCCGCGCCCAGAATGGGGATTACGGCAGGCAGTAGCCAATCGAATCCCTGAAACCCAAGGCCGGTCAGGAAACCGCCCGCGTCCGAGGCCTCGGGCAGCAGCAGCACCCCGGTCAGGCCCAGAACCGCCCCCACCACGGCACCGAAAAACGCGCGCCAGGTAAACCGCCGCACGAAAGCGCCGGCGATGAAACGGTCGCGCGCGCCGACCTGACGCAACACCTCGATGATCTGGGCGTTGGCCGCAAGCGAGGCATTGGCCGCAAGCGTGATCATCGCCGCCGTGGCCCCACCGATCAGCAAGATCGAGATCCAGCCCAACCGCCGCAACGAGGTAGCCGCATCGACCAGCGGCTCGCGCCAGCGGGAATGGTCATCCAAAACGGCTCCGGGCACCTCGGCCGCCAGCCGCAGGCGCAGGCCCATCGTGTCCAGCCCCGGCTCGCCCTCGATGATTTCGATCAGCTGCGGCACCGGCAGCGTGTCCAGCGGCAGGTCTGGTCCAAACCAGGGGGCCAGCAGCGCGGCCTGCTCCTCGGCGCTGATCGCGCGGGCCGAGGCCACGCCGGGGGTCTGTTTCAGAACCTCCAACGCCGCCTGCGTCTGCGCGGCGCGCTGTTCAGCGGGCGCATTGATCCGCAGAGTGGCCGCTCCGGCCAGCTCCGAAGCCCAGCGATCGGCCAACCGGCCTGCGGCCAGCGACAGCGCCAGCGCGAACACGGCCAGAAACGCCATCGCGCCCGAGACGAACAGGGTCAGATGGGCGGTGAAGCCGGTGGGCGGCACCACGCGGTCTGCCCTTGTGTCGCGGCGCAACAGTGTGCGGATGTCCTGCCCGATCATAGGTCTGCCCCCGCCAGATGCAGCCGCCGCTGCGAGATCCGCAGCACCCGCGCCTGCACATGGCTTTTGGCCGCCCGGATCAGGCTCAGGTCATGGGTGGCGATCACCACCGTCTTGCCCATGCGGTTCAGCTCGATCAACAGCTGCATCAGCCGTTGCGACATCTCCCAATCTACGTTTCCGGTGGGCTCATCCGCGAGCACCACGTCGGGCGACAGGATCACCGCGCGGGCCAGCGCAGCCCGTTGCCGCTCGCCGCCCGACAGTTCGGGCGGCAGGGCGTCCATGCGGCTGCCGAGGCCGACCCATGTCAACAATTCGGCAAGATCGGCACCGTGGGACTCCTCCGCGCGGCCCGAGACCATCAACGGCAGGGCCACGTTCTCGGCCAGGGTCATGTGATCCAGAAATCGGCAATCCTGATGCACCACCCCGATCCGGCGCCGCAGCAGGGCCATCTGATCGCGGTCCAGCCGGGCGATGTCCTCATCAAAGGCGCTGATCCGCCCCGAACTGGCCAGCAGCGCGCCATAGCACAGTTTCAGCAGCGTGGTCTTGCCAGCCCCCGACGGCCCGGTGAGGAAATGGAAAGACCCCGGCTGCAACTGAACCGAGACATCGCTCAGCAGCTCACCGCCACCATAGCCGTAGCTGACATTTTCCAGCTCGATCACGCCTGCCCCCATTTTCGGTTGCGCCCTTCTTGCCCGAGCCCGCCCCCGGTTTCAATGCCCGCACCGGGTCCATTTGGCGACACTTGGCACGACCTGCGGAAATCGCGCTTTGCTGATATGTCTTAACGGACTATCATCCTTGGAAAAATGACGAACTGGCCCATGCCGGCCGCGGAGGCTGTATGCGACTAACATGCCCGAACTGTAACGCCCAGTACGAAGTGCCGGACGATGTCATTCCGGAAACCGGTCGGGACGTGCAATGTTCCAATTGTGAACAGACATGGTTCCAACCCAAGCATCCCGACAAGGACGGTCAGACGGATGTGACCGAAAATGAGCCCGCACCGACCTCGACCGAGACGCCGCCTGAAGACCCAGACGAGCCTACCGCGCCCAAGCTGGAAGACACGACCAGACCTGCGCCCGGATCCGAAGCCCCGAAACCGGAGCCGCGCAGCAGCGTGGACCCCACGGTCGCCAGCATTCTCCAGGAGGAGGCCGCCCGCGAGGCGGAATTGCGCGCCAAGGAAGGCACCAGCCTTGAAAGCCAGCCGGATCTGGGCTTAGACACTCCGCCCAAACCGGCGCCCGCCACCAAGCCGCCCGCTGCCACCGAAATCGCAGGCAACGCCGCGCAGACTGGCGCCTTGCCGGACGTGGACAGCATCAATTCCAGCCTGCGCGGGGATGCGGCGGCAGACGCCGCCCCTGCAACCGAGGCGGCACCGCGCCGCTCGGGCGGGTTCATGCGCGGGTTTGCCCTGATGCTGATCATCGGCGTGGTGCTGTTTCTGATCTACGGAAATGCCCGCCAGATCAGCGAGGCGGTACCGCAGGCCGAACCGGTCCTTCAGTCTTATGTGAACCTGGTCGATCAGGCCCGCGTCTGGCTGGAAACGCAGGCGGGTTCGGCAGCCGAATAGGCCGCTTCAGAACCGTTCGAGCAACCGCTTGAGATATTCGAGTTCGATCTTCGGGCGGTCTGTTTCGCCGGTGCGACGGCGGATTTCATCCAACAGCTCGCGCGCCCGACGATAGACGTCTTCGCCCTGCAGCAGGTTCTCGTCCGTCGAGATCGACCCCGCCGCGCCCGGATTCCGGCCCAGCGGATCGCGATTGTTGGCCTGCATGTCGCCATCCTGCGTGCCCTGACCCGGCTGGTTCTGCTGATTCTGGGCCATGGCTTCGCCCAGTGACCGCATGCCCTCACGCAGGGCCTCCATCGCTTCGGACTGACGGTCGATGGCCTCGGCCAGATCCTGATCGCGCAGGGCCTGTTCGGCCTCGTCCATGGCCCGCCCGGCGCGGCCCAGCGAATCCCGTGCCGCGTCGCCTTCGGGCGTTCCGACCCCGGGCAAGTTCTGTTGCTGGCGTCGCAATTCTTCCCGCAGCGCCTGCTGGCGATCCGCCAGCATCCCTTCACCGCTCTGGCCTTCGCCGGATTGGTCCGAGCCCTGCCCGCCTTGACCCTCGTGGCTCTGGCCCCGGCCCTGCCCGCCGGACTGGCCCTCGTTGCCCTGGCTTTCACCGGCCCGAGCCCCCGGGTTGAACTGTTCCTGCAGGTCGCGGAAGGCCTCGTCGCTCAGGCCCTGTTGTTCGCGCAGGGTTTCGGCCAAGCCTTCCATGGCTTGTTGCCCTTCCGACTGGCCGCCCTGACCCTGACCTTGGGTCACGCGCATGTTTTCCATCATCTGCTGGAATTCCTCCAGCGCCTGCTGCGCCTCGGCCATGCGGCCCTGTTCCATCAGTTCCTGAATGCGGTCCATCATGCGCTGCAGGTCATCCTGCGTCATCTGCATGGTCTCGCCGTTCTGGTTCTGCTGACCCTGCTGGCCGCCCTGATTCTCTTGCGCCAATCGCTGTAGTTGGCGCAGATATTCGTCGGTCGCCTCGCGCAGTTCCTGCATCAGATCGGCGATCTCCTCGTCGCTGGCGCCGTTCTTCATCGCCTCGGTCAGCCGTTCCTGCGCCCGGCGCATCCGTTCCAGCGCATCCGCCAGCGTGCCTTCCTCGATCAACAGGGCTAGATCCCACAGCGCCTGGGCGATTTCCTCCTGCTGTTCCGGTTTCAGACCGAACTCGGTGAAGGTTTCCAGCCGGCGCAGGATGAAGCGCAGGCGTAGATAGGCGGTTTCCGAGCGGAAGATGTCTTCGGGACGGTGCGACACGGCGCGCAGCACCTGCGCCACGCGCGGCGCGTTGGCCCGCGCCCACAACAGATCGCGCCGCTGTTCGATCACCGCCGCAGCGAGCGGGTCAAAGAACCGACGCGCGGGCAGCGCGGTTTGATAGGGTTCGGCATCCGAAGTCTGATCGGCGGCATCCTGCGCCGACAGGGTGATCCTGACCGGCAGATGCGCCCAGGGGTGCTGCGAGAAATCCTCGATAAGGTCCTCGGTGAAATCGCTGCGGTCGCCGGCGATCGGCATCGGCAGAGGAACGGTGATGGCCTCGCGCGGGTCGGGCACCGTGGCCAGGCCGTAACGGCGGTCGACCGCGGCAAGGTCCAGCTCAATCCGGGCCTCGCCCGAAACCACGCCGTAATCGTCGCGTGCCGCAAAGGGAAGTTTCATCTGCCCCCCCGCCTCGGCGGTCGGCGGCGCCGCCACGTCGATCTGCGGCCGCGTGTCAGCGACAATCTGGACCGACCAGTCGCGCCCGGCCGGACCTTCGATCGACAGGCGGCCGGATTGCTCGGCGATGAAATCCTGTTCCGGCTCCGTTGCGGCCTCAGCCCCGCCGCGCGAGGTTGTTTCCGTCAGGCTGTGCGCCCCGACCGCACCGTAGAATCGCAGGGTAACATGGCTGCCTTGCGGAATAGACAGGGTCGAGCCGGACTGATCGGCCAGATACAGGGTCGGCAAGCCGATATAGCGGGGCGGCTCGACCCAGCCTTCCCAGCTGGGTCCCTGACCCGCCGTCGCGGCACCCGGCGTCATTTCTGTTACCGACCCGATACGCCAGAACGAGCCGAACACCAGCCCAACCACCAGCGCCAGCATCGCGACGAAGCGCAGGCCAAAGGGATCTCTCCGGTTCAGGTCCAGATCCGGTCGGACCGGCCCGGCCTGGGCCGCTCGCGCGGCCATACGCGCCTGATGCGCTCGCCACAGCGCCACCGAATCCGGGTCCATCGCGCCGATGGCCTGATCGTCCATCAAAGCCTGGATAGGTCGTCCGGGCAGGGTTTCGTCCAACCGGACCAGTGCCTGCGCTCGGGTTGGCAGGTGAAACCTGCGCGCGCCCCAAATCAACGTCGCACACAGCGCCACGGCGGCCATCCCGCCCGCGATCCAGACCGTTTCGACGCCGACCATGTCCTGAACGCCCAGCATCAGCAGGCCCAGAACCAGCATCAGCAATGACAGGAAAGGCCAAAAGGCCCGCAACGCCTGCTCGGCCAGCATCCCGCCATGGGTCAGCCACAGGGACGCCTTGGGAATGGGCAGGTTCGATCTGTCGGTCACGGCGGGCCTCCGGGTCAGGCCCGCGCGGTCATCGCGTCAGAGCCATTCCGGTATGGTATCGCGGTTTATGATTTCGTCAAAGGTGGGCCGTTCACGAATAACCGCAAATTGATCGCCATTCACCAGAACCTCGGGGATCAACGGGCGGGTGTTGTATTCGCTGGCCATCACCGCGCCATAGGCACCGGCGCTGCGAAATGCGACCAGATCGCCTGGGGTCAGCGGCGGCATGTTGCGCTGCTTGGCAAAGGTGTCGCCGGTTTCGCAGACCGGGCCGACGATGTCATAGGGGCGCTGCTCGACCCCCGGTGCGGGTTCGATGACGGGGACGATGTCATGATAGGCATCGTACATGGCCGGACGGATCAGATCGTTCATCGCCCCGTCCAGTATCAGGAAATCGCGCCCTTCGCCCGACTTTACATAGATCACCTTCGACACCATCAGCCCTGCGTTACCCGCGATCAGGCGGCCCGGCTCGATCTCGATCTCGCAGCCCAGATGGCCCAGTGTTTCCTTGATCATCGCGCCGTATTCGACCGGCAGCGGCGGCGCCTCGTTCGAACGCGCATAGGGGATGCCCAACCCGCCACCCAGGTCCAGGCGGTGAATGTCGTGGCCTTGTGCGCGCAGCTGTTCGGTTAGCTCGGCCACCTTGGAGTATGCCAGGCGGAATGGCTCAAGATCGGTCAGTTGCGAGCCGATATGAACGTCGATGCCCACCACCTTCAGCCCCGGCAGGTTGGCGGCATGGGCATAGACCTCGGGTGCACGGGCGATCGGGATTCCGAATTTGTTTTCGGATTTACCTGTGGCGATTTTGGCATGTGTCTTGGCGTCAACGTCCGGGTTCACGCGAACGGTGATCGGCGCGATCACGCCCAGTTCCTGCGCGACGGCGTTGATCACCTCCATCTCGGGTTCCGATTCGACGTTGAATTGGCGAATCCCGCCTGTCAGCGCGGTGCGGATCTCCTCGGCCGTCTTGCCCACGCCCGAGAACACGATCCTGTCGCCCGGCACGCCCGCCGCCTTGGCCCGCAGGTATTCCCCGCCCGAGACCACATCCATCCCCGCGCCCGCCTGCGCCAGCGTTTTCAGGATGGCCTGGTTGCTGGCCGCCTTCATCGCATAGCAGACCAGATGGTCGGTGCCCGCCAAGGCTTCGTCGAACAAGCGAAAGTGCCGCAGCAGCGTGGCCGTGGAATAAAGATAGAACGGCGTTCCGACCGCCTCGGCAATGTTGGCGATCGGGACATCTTCGGCGTGCAGCGCGCCGTCGCGGTACAGAAAATGATCCATGTCTGCGCGCTTAGACCATAACGGCCCCGCGGATCAACGGGGTTTGCGGCGCGGGCAGGCAAACAGGGCCTAGCCCGGTGGCGCCACGCCGCCCCTCAGGCCGGTCTCGAGCAGGGCCAACGTGGCATCGCGCCGGGCCTCAAAGACATCTTCCCCGACCCCGAAGATCGCCAGATGGATCACCAGCCCGTCCAGCATCGCCGTCACCGCCTGCGCCGCGGCCTGCGCACTCAGGTCGCTGCGGATTTCACCCGCGCGGATCAAGGGGGCCAACTGATCCGCATAGTGATCGGCCAGCCAGGCGAAGAACCCGCCGATGATCTCGGCCGCGCGCGGGTCCTGGAAACCGGGGCCCAGCACGTCAAAGAACAGCCGCGTCGCCGCCAGGCGGTCGGCAGGCATGGACAGACGCAGCCCGGTCATGAACTGGTCCAGCGTCTGCGGGGCCGGGATGTCGCTGATGCGAGCGCGGATATCCTCGAAATACCGCCGCAGCAACGCCAGAAGCAAAGCCTCCTTGCTTTGGAAATACAGATACAGTGTGCCCTTGGCCATCGCGGCCTGGCGGGCCACGTCTTGCATTTTGGTGGCGTGATAGCCCTGATCCAGAAAGTATGCCACGGCCGCATCCAATATGCGCCCCTGCATCTCTTCTCGATCGACGATCTTCGGCATCTTGCCCCTCAATTTTCTTACGGCTTTCTTACGGCGCGCCCCTCTTGACGCAGACTGGACGCAGCGTCACGCAATTTCAATTTTTTGATGACTACCGGGTCATTAAAGCCGTCTCCATTTATGACCCACCAGTCATTAATAGGGTCCTGTCATGGCGCACTCGTCACAAATCAACGCCGGCCCAACGCGGCCTGTGGCGTCCCAACACACGGCCACAGCCGCCAAACTGATGCTTCTCCTCGTCGCCAGCTTTGTCACGCTGGTCCCCGGTGGCCCGATCGAGACCCGGGACTTTTCCGGGCTGGGCGAAACGGTATTCTGGGGTTTCAACGCCTTTCTGATCGCGCTTGCCCTGCTGGCGGTGGGGTCGGCGGTGGCCATGCTGCGCGGCTCGGCCGTCGCAAGCTGGGGCGCCATCGTGGCGGCCTAGGGATACATCTTCGTGGTCCTGCTGGACCGGGGTCATGTGTTCCCGACATCACCCGACCCGATCCCGCGGATGCTGGGGCTGGTCGAGATTCTGGATTTCATCCTGGCCGTCTATGTCCTGGCGCTGGCCCATCGCGGCCTGGGCGATTTCTGAACCCGCCTCACACACCCGAACCAGAGCTTGGGCCACGCCCCGACAGGCGCGGCACCGACGCCTGTTGAACATCCCAAACGAAAGGAAAACTCATGTTGTTCACGGAACAATTCAAAGTGGCGGCCTTGCCGCTGGCCCTGATCACGGCCGCCTGCAGCGGCACCGGGGCGCAACACCAACCCGTTCTGGCAGCCGAGCCGGGCCCGGCTTATGCCGCTGATCTGGACCAGTGCCGCGCCCTGGCCAAGTCCCAGAACCTGTGGAACCCGGAAACTCGGTAACAGGCCCTGATCGAGGCCGGAGTCGGCGCTCTGGCCGGTCTGTCGGACGATACGGTCGGCAACGCCGAAGGCGCTTTGGCCGGTGCGGCCGTGGGATCGGCGGCGGGGGCCGTCGCTGGCGCGGCCGAAATGCGCAATACCCGGCGCGACATCTTGATCGAGTGTCCGCGCCAGCGCGGACACCCCGTGGCCGGCTAACAAACGCAGGCAACCGATTAGAAGGTCTTTGAAACCCCTGCCCGCGCGTAACCGGAAACGGACACTCCAGCCCCTGAGCGCGCGGGCTCTTCCACAGGCTGCGACCGCTGTGCGCTCGTGGACTCGCAGGCCGCCAGTACAGCAAGCGACAAGATCAGGCCGATCAGTTTCATATCTATGCCTTTTCCTCGGGTCACATGCGACATGGTGGCTGGCGCGCCGCTTTCAAGCAGATTGCGGGATCAAATCCCGAAAAACACGCTGATCGGCCCCTTGTGCAAGCCAACCCCGCCACCGACATAAGCGCCGCTGCTCGACACGCCCACATTGGCGTTCAAGGTCGGCTGAACGGGCTCTCCGTCGGCGCCGCAGGCTGCCAAAGCCAAGGCGGCCGCGATCGGGGCAATCACGCGCAAGGTTGTCATTTCAGCAACTCCTTCCACCGGGCGATCTGAGCCCGGACCTGGTCCGGGGCCGTACCACCATAGGACTGGCGCGAGTTTACCGAATTCTCAACGCCAAGGACAGAATAGACATCCTGCGTGATGCCCCCGTGAACCGATTGCATGTCCTCGAGAGTCAGATCGGGCAGATCGCAGCCCTTCTTCTCGGCCATGGCGACCAGCGATCCGGTGACGTGGTGCGCGTCGCGGAAGGGCAGGCCCAGCACCCGCACCAGCCAGTCGGCCAGATCGGTCGCAGTGGAAAAGCCCGAACCGGCGGCAGCGGCCAGGCTGTCTCGGTTGGCGGTCATGTCCTTGACCATGCCTTCCATCGCGGCCAGCGCCAGCATCCAGTTGTCGGCGGCGTCAAAGACCTGTTCCTTGTCTTCCTGCATGTCCTTGGAATAGGCCAGCGGCAGGCCCTTCATCACCATCATCAGCGCTGTGTTGGCACCAAAGATCCGGCCTACCTTGGCGCGGATCAACTCGGCGGCGTCGGGGTTCTTTTTCTGCGGCATGATCGACGAGCCGGTCGAGAACCGGTCGGACAGGGTGACAAAGCGGAACTGGGCCGAGGACCAGATCACCAGTTCCTCGGCAAAGCGCGACAGGTGCACCGCGCAGATCGAGGCCACCGACAAAAATTCCAGCGCGAAGTCCCGGTCGCTGACCGCATCCAGCGAGTTGGCGGCGGGCCGGTCAAAGCCCAGCGCCTGCGCCGTCATGTGCCGGTCGATCGGGAAAGACGTGCCGGCCAGCGCCGCAGCACCCAGCGGGCATTCGTTCATCCGGGCGCGCGCATCCCGCACGCGGCTGAGGTCGCGGCCGAACATCTCGACATAGGCCATCATGTGGTGGCCCCAGGTCACCGGCTGCGCGGTCTGCAGGTGGGTGAAGCCGGGCATGACCCAATCGGCCCCGGCCTCGGCCTGCGCCAAAAGCGCGCGGATCAGGGCCAGCAGGCCGGATTCGGCGGCGTCCAGCTGATCGCGGACCCACAGTTTGAAATCGGTCGCCACCTGGTCATTGCGGCTGCGGCCCGTGTGCAGGCGGCCTGCGGGCTCGCCGATGATCTCTTTCAGCCGTGCCTCGACATTCATGTGGATGTCTTCCAGCGCGGTTGAGAACTGGAACTCACCGCGTTCGATCTCTGACAAAACGGTGAGCAGCCCTTCCCGAATGGCCTCGGCATCACTATCACTTATGACGCCCGTGGCGGCCAGCATGGCGGCATGGGCACGCGAGCCCGCGATGTCCTGGGCCGCCATCCGTCGGTCGAACCCGATCGAGGCATTGATCGCCTCCATGATCGCGTCTGGTCCGGCGGCAAAGCGGCCGCCCCACATCTGGTTCGAGGATTGTTCGGTCATGCTGGAAAACCCGGAGTTGATATGCGCCTGTTTCGTCTGATCCCCCTTTATATGGCCCTTGCGCTGGGTGCAAATGCCGCTTTGGCCGCCGACACGCAGGCCTTGGCCGACCTGCGCGAGGGCAGTCTGAAACGCCTGATCCTGCATTCCGAGCCGAAACCGGTCTCGGACGCGGAGTTTCTGCTGGAAGATGACGGCGGCACGGCCACACTGGCGGACTATCGCGGCAAATACGTTCTGCTGAACTTTTGGGCCACTTGGTGCGCACCCTGCCGCAAGGAGATGCCCCAGATCGCCGAGTTGCAGGAGGAATTCGGCGGAGACCAGTTCGAGGTTCTGACACTGGCCACCGGCCGCAACTCGCCCGCGGGGATCAAGAAGTTCTTTGACGAAAACGGCATCACCAACCTGCCCCGCCACCAGGACCCGAAACAGGCCGTCGCGCGTGAGATGGGCATCGTCGGCCTGCCGATCACCGTGATCATCGACGCCGAAGGCCGGGAAATTGCGCGGCTGATCGGCGATGCCGAATGGAACTCGGACAGCGCCAAGGCGATCATCGCGGCCCTGCTGCACCCCGAAAGCTGACCGCCTGACGGGCCTTTTGTGCTAGACTGGAACCGGCCTGAACAGGGCCGGTTTTTCATTGGAAACAGACAGGAGGCTGAGATGAAACCGGTGGTTTTGCTGATCGGCCGGCTACCCAACGTGATCGGCGACGTGGCGCGGCAACTGGACCACCTTCCGATCCAGTGGCTGGGCACGCATGATCCGGACGAGGTGCGGCGGCAACTGGACGCCGAACCGCGCATCGCCTGCGCGATCCTGGGCGCGGGCCTCGATGACAAGGTGCGCGGCGAACTGGTGGGTATCATCGCGGCGCGGCGGCCGGATATCTGCATTCACCTCAAGGATCGCGCCTCGGGGTCCGAGGGGCTGGTGCCCTTCGTCGAGCGCGTTGTCCGGCACGAGCTGCTGGAGCCGCACGACGCCCCCTGACGCAACGCCACCTTTGACAGGGCCTGACCCCGCTTGCACTCTGCCTGCGGGAGGACATCATGCCGCTGGAAATCCTGCTGGTTCTGGTGGTCGGTGGCATTGCCGGCATCACCGCACTGCTGCATCTGACAGGCAAATCGCGCCTACGCGTGCTGAGCGCAGATACCGCGCGCGCAGAATGGGTGCGCAATTTTCCCGACGACACCATCATCGACGTCACCCTGACCCATGACGGCCACGCGGCGCTGGTGCGCACCGAGACCGGGCCGGGCCTGTTGTGGTCCTTTGGCGCCGACACGGTGGCCCGCCACCTGCGCGATTTCGACTGGATCGAGCACCCCGAGGGCATCGAGGTCCAGTTCCACGACTTCGCCACCCCCGGCGTCACCGTCCGCCTTGACGAAACCGAGCGCCGCCACTGGCGCCACCTGCTGGAGCCCGCATGACCGACCAGATCAGTTTTCCCGATGTCGTCCAATGGGCAGTCCCGTTCTTCATCGCCGCCATCCTGGCCGAATTTCTATGGATCGCCATGAAGGGCCGTGGCGGCCGGTATGAAACCCGCGACGCCGTGACCTCGCTGATTATGGGGGCAGGCAACATCGCGTCCGGGTTCCTGCTGGGCTTCATCGCCTATGGATTCTTCATGTGGCTGTGGAAGATCACGCCCTTGGATCTGGGCACATCGATTCCGGTGATCATCCTGTGCTTTGTGCTGGATGACCTGCGATATTACTGGGTGCACCGGTTCGGGCATCGTATCCGCTGGGTCTGGGCCAGCCATGTGAACCACCACAGCTCGCAGCACTACAACCTGACCACCGCCCTGCGGCAGACCTGGACCTATACCTTCACCTTCATGATGGTCGTGCGTGCGCCGCTGATCCTGCTGGGGTTCCACCCGGCGATGGTGCTGTTCTGCGGCGGCCTGAACCTGATCTACCAGTTCTGGATTCACACCGAGGCCATCGGCAAGATGCCCCGCTTGTTCGAGGCGCTCATGAACACCCCCAGCCACCACCGCGCCCACCACGGCCGCAATGCGCGCTATCTGGATTGCAACTATGCCGGGGTGTTCATCATCTGGGACAAGCTGTTCGGCACCTTCGTCCCCGAGCAGGAGCACGACCGGGTCGATTATGGCTTGGTGCATAATATCGGCACCTTCAACCCGCTGCGCGTGGCCTTTCACGAATGGGTGGCCATTTGGCGTGACGCGACCCAACCGGGCCTGACCCTGAAACAGCGGCTGGCCTATTGTTTTGCCCCGCCGGGCTACAGCCATGACGGCAGCCGTGACAGTTCAGAGCAGATCAAGGCCAAGCACCTGGCCCGCCACCCTGAAGATCGCGGAACACCCGGTTTCGAGCAATTCGATAAAAATCTGCCCAACCAACAAGCGGAACGGGCCTGATCACGCGGTGGTGATAGCAGGCCGGCCTTGAAACTCCGCCCCCCGGAACCACGTCTCCTTGGGTAAATTTGCCCAACCCGGAGGTCCCGATGACACGATTCACAGCTTGTTCGACCATCGTCGGTCTGCTGGGTCTGGCCACCGCAATGCTCAGCGCACTGGCCGCGCAACCGCTGTCGGGGCTTCTCGTTCTGGGTCTGGCCGGTATGGGGTTCGGGATGCTGGGCGCTGTCATCGGCGCCGTCGTGGCAATACAGCCAATCACCTCGTCCACCCGCTGAAGCGGCCCGCCCTTAACCGCAAATTCACCTGTTGCACGCGAAACTGAGAGGGAACCGATTTCGGTGTCTCAGAAGGATTCGGCGCGATGGGGAAAAAGGATTTGTCAGATCTGCCGGAAGGCGCGGACAGCCCGCTGAATTCGGCCGTCTCTGCGCGCGACAGATCGGCCGTACAAATGGCGACCGAGGCGGTCAGGCACAGGCAATGCCACCTGGCCTATCAACCGGTGATGCAAGCCCGGCCGCCCCACGGGGTCGCCTTCTACGAAGGGTTCATCCGCGTTCTGGATGAAACCGGCCGGGTGATTCCCGCGCGGGAATTCATGCCGCAGGTCGAAAACACCCCGATCGGGCGCGATCTGGATTGCGTGGCGCTGGAAAAAGGCTTGCGGGCAATGGCCCGCAACCCCGAAATCCGACTGGCCATCAACATGTCCGCACGCTCGATCGGCTATGCGCGCTGGTCGCGCGTGTTGGAGCGGTTTTTGAAACGCGACCCCACCATCGGCGAACGGTTGATCCTGGAAATCTCCGAGGATTCCGCCATGCAGGTGCCGGAACTGGTGATCGACTTCATGGACCGACTGCAGGACAAGGGGGTCGCCTTCACGCTGGATGATTTCGGAGCCAGCAACTTCAGCTTCCGCCATTTCCGCGAGTTCTTTTTCGACGCCGCCAAGATCGACGGACAATTCGTGCGCGGCATCAGCACCAACCCCGACAATCAGGCGCTGGTCCGCGCCCTGATCGCCGTGGCCCGCGAATTCGAAATCCTGGTGATCGCCGAATCGGTCGAGACCCGGGAGGACGCCGAGTTCCTGATGGCCAGCGGCGTGGATTGCCTTCAGGGATTTCTGTTCGGCGCCCCGTCGGTCAAACCACCGTGGGAACAGAAAAGCGCCGAGAAAACCGCAAGTTGAGCGCCTCATGACCGCGCCAGCCCGTCCCCCGGTCGCCGTCTGAGACAAGCTGTCCGTTGCTGCACATGCAGCGTTGCGCTATTGCAGAGGGGCTGGAGCGGGGGATCACGAGGCGCTCTTGCATCGTCAGAGAGGCTCTCTGCGACCTGCGCCGTCAGATTTCCCATTAGGACCATGACGGTAAAGGAATGACTCAATGACAAACGTTGTAATCGCATCCGCCGCGCGTACGGGCGTCGGCAGTTTTGGCGGTTCGTTCGCGAACACCCCCGCACATGATCTGGGCGCGGCCGTTCTGGAAGCCGTCGTCGAACGCGCCGGGATCGATAAGGCTGAGGTGAGCGAGACCATCATGGGCCAGGTCCTGACCGCGGCACAGGGCCAGAACCCCGCCCGTCAGGCCCACATCAACGCCGGCTTGCCCACGGAAAGCGCGGCTTGGGGCATCAACCAGGTCTGCGGCTCGGGGCTGCGCGCCGTCGCACTGGGCGCTCAGCACATCCAGCTGGGCGATGCCGAGATCGTCTGCGCCGGCGGCCAGGAAAACATGACCCTGTCGCCCCATGCGGCATCGCTGCGCGCAGGCCACAAGATGGGCGACATGACCTATATCGACACAATGATCCGCGACGGTCTGTGGGATGCGTTCAACGGCTACCACATGGGCCAGACCGCCGAGAACGTGGCCGAGAAGTGGCAGATCAGTCGCGACATGCAGGACGAATTCGCCGTGGCCAGCCAGAACAAGGCCGAGGCCGCGCAGAAGGCCGGCAAGTTCAAGGACGAGATCGTGCCCTTCACCATCAAGACGCGCAAGGGCGACATCGTGATGGACAGCGACGAATACATCCGCCACGGTGCCACCATCGAAGCCATGCAGAAGCTGCGCCCGGCCTTCACCAAGGACGGAACCGTGACGGCGGCAAACGCGTCCGGCCTCAATGATGGCGCGGCGGCGACCCTGCTGATGTCCGCCGACAACGCGGAAAAGCGCGGGATCGAGCCGCTGGCCCGCATCGCGTCCTACGCAACCGCCGGGCTGGACCCGTCGATCATGGGCGTCGGGCCGATCTATGCCTCGCGCAAAGCGCTGGAAAAGGCCGGCTGGTCGGTTGACGACTTGGATCTGGTCGAGGCCAACGAGGCCTTTGCCGCACAGGCCTGCGCCGTGAACAAGGACATGGGCTGGGATCCCTCGATCGTAAACGTCAACGGCGGCGCCATCGCAATCGGCCACCCGATCGGTGCGTCGGGCTGCCGGGTTCTGAACACCCTGCTGTTCGAAATGAAGCGCCGGAACGCCAAAAAGGGCCTGGCAACCTTGTGCATCGGCGGCGGCATGGGCGTTGCCATGTGCGTGGAGCGTCTCTGAGGCCGAAGCCGGGTAGCCGGCCCCGCCGTACCGCCTTTGGGGTGGCCCTTGCGCGATGGATCGCAAGGGCCACAAGGATGACGCAACCCGGCAACTCTTCTGCGGCGCGGCAATTTTCCGAAGAAAGATTATTGCGTAGCTGTAGCGGTTTTTGTAGCAACATTATCAAGCCATATTTTCAATGGAGGAGTCCTAAATGGCACGAACAGCTCTCGTAACCGGCGGCACCCGCGGCATCGGCGCGGCGATTTCCAAGGCGCTGAAGGCCGAAGGATACAATGTCGCCGCCTCGTATGCGGGGAATGACGAGGCCGCGGCCAAGTTCACCGAAGAAACCGGCATCCCCACCTACAAATGGAACGTCGCGGACTATGACGAGTCCAAGGCCGGGATCGCAAAGGTCGAAGCGGATCTGGGGCCGATCGACATCGTGGTCGCCAATGCTGGCATCACCCGCGACGCGCCGTTCCACAAGATGACCCCCGAACAGTGGCACCAGGTGATCGACACCAACCTGACGGGCGTGTTCAACACCGTCCACCCCGTCTGGCCAGGAATGCGTGAGCGCAAGTTCGGCCGGGTGATCGTAATCAGTTCGATCAACGGACAGAAGGGCCAGTTCGCGCAAGTAAATTATGCCGCCACCAAGGCCGGGGATCTGGGCATCGTCAAATCGCTGGCCCAAGAGGGCGCTCGGGCGGGCATCACGGCCAACGCGATCTGCCCCGGCTACATCGCGACCGAGATGGTCATGGCCGTTCCGGAAAAGGTACGTGAGGCCATCATCGGCCAGATCCCGGCCGGTCGCCTGGGCGAACCGGAAGAAATCGCCCGCTGCGTGGTGTTCCTTGCTTCCGACGATTCGCAATTCATCAACGGTTCGACCATTTCGGCCAACGGGGCGCAGTTCTTCGTCTGATCGCGCTTGAAAAACGAAATCGGGCCGACCCCTTGGGCCGGCCCTTCTTATATCCCGTAAGAACGCGCGCGCTGCGCTCAGCGGGAACCAGTGACCCATTTCCAGAAACTCCGGACCAGCGCGCCACGCTCTTGATGAGCGCGTAGAATCGCCTTTTGCGCGGCGGGGTTTGTCGTCATCTCGATCATGGCGGTCCCTTTCTGATTAAATTGAACTTGACTTGCACTAAATATGACTTTTGCTCTTAAAGGGCGCAAACGAGAGTTTTTCCCATGTCGCATAAGAATTTCTGAACCGAAATGAGTGATCGCCTTCCCCCGCTGACCGCCCTGCGCGCCTTTGACGCCGCCACCCGACACATGTCCTTTGCCAAGGCCGCGGACGAGTTGAACGTCACGCCGGCAGCCTTGTCGTTTCAGATCAAGTCGCTGGAGGAACACCTGGGCCAGCCGCTGTTCCGCCGCCTGAACCGCGCGGTCGAACTGACCGAGGCCGGGCGCACTCTCGCCCCCGGCGCGGCCGAGGGCTTTGCCCGGCTGCAAGCCGCCTGGGCCGCGACGCGCCGGTTGCAGGACAACACGTCACTGACGATCACTGCGGGTCCGGCCCTGACGGCCAAGTGGCTGGCGCCGCGCCTTTATGAATTCGCCCGTGCACATCCCGAGATCGACCTGCGGTTCTCGGCCACCTTGCGCAACCTGGATTTCGACCGCGACGACGTGGATGTGGCGATCCGGTTCGGCTATGGGCAGGATGACGGACTGTATTCGGTTCCGGTGCGGCCCGAGTGGTTGACCCCGGTCATGACACCCGAACTGGCCGAGCGGTATCCGACGCCGCAAAGCTTGACCGAGGCGCCCCTGATCCATGACGACTCGATCGGTTTCCTGAACCCGCCCTGTGACTGGCCCGCGTGGTTCCGTGCGGTCGGGGTGGACTTCACGCCGACCCATGGCACGCATTTTTCAAACGCCGACCATGCCATCGACGCGGCGGTGGCGGGGATGGGCGTTGCGCTTGGGCGGCGGCCCATGATCATCAAGGACGTGATCGAGGGCCGACTGGTCACCCCGTTCAGGATCGCTATCGAAACCAAGGCCCGGTTCCGGTTCCTGTGCCGCAAGGGCGAAGAGACCCGTCCTCAGATCGCAGCCTTTCGCGATTGGTTCCTTGCGGAAATCGAAAAAACTGCGCACATATCCGACGGTTTCACAATCATCCCGGTCGAGGACATTTCCCCCGCATGACCAAGACCCGTGCCACCGCCGTCGGTTTTGTCGCCGTATTGTTGTGGGCCTTGCTGGCCCTGTTCACCGTTGGCTCGGCCCCAACTCCGCCGCTGTTGCTGAACGCGATCTGTTTCAGCATCGGCGGCACGCTGGGGCTGATCTGGGCATGGCGCAGCGGCGGGTTGACCCAGTTGCGTCAGATCAGCTGGAAGGTGTTCACCTTCGGCACCTTGGGGTTGTTCGGGTATCACGCGCTGTATTTCTCGGCCCTGCGCATGGCGCCTGCAGCTGAGGCAGGTTTGATCGCCTATCTCTGGCCGCTGCTGATTGTGCTGTTTTCGGGACTGCTGCCCGGAGAAACCCTGCGCGTGGGGCATCTGCTGGGGGCCTGCCTAGGCTTTTCCGGCGCCGCGCTCATCATCACCGGCGGCGGCAGCACCGGATTTCGGGCGGAATACCTGCCCGGCTATGCTCTGGCGCTGCTGTGCGCGCTGACATGGTCGGGGTATTCCGTGCTCTCGCGGCGGTTGGGCCAAACACCCACCAGCTCGGTTGCGGTATTCTGCGTGTTGACCGCGCTTGCCTCGTGGGCGCTGCATTTCGGCCTCGAGCACACAGTTTGGCCGCAAGGCACGTTGGGCTGGGCCTCGACCGTCGCGCTGGGGCTGGGGCCGGTGGGGCTGGCCTTCTATGTCTGGGATATCGGAGTCAAGCAGGGAGACATCCAAATGCTTGGCACCAGTTCTTACGCGGCGCCACTGCTGTCGACCCTAGTGCTGGTTGTGGCCGGGATCGCCGCGCCCTCGTGGACGCTGGCGATCGCGGCCGTTTTGATAACCGGCGGCGCCGCGATTGCGGCGCGGGCCAGCCTCAGGCGCTGACGGAGAGACGCTCGATCTCTTCCTTCAGCTTCAGCTTCTGTTTCTTCAGTTGGGCAATGTGGAGATCGTCAATCCCGGGCGCGCGCTGGGCTTCTTCGACCTGGAGACTGAGGCTTGCGTGCTTCTTCTTCAGTTCACTCAGATGTGCGCTAACGCTCATGGCGATCCTCCTTCTCTGTTGATCTATCTGACATGGGAAGTTGACCACATCATTTCCACCCTGTCACGCTGCAGACGCACAGAATCTGTCACAAATCCGACAATTTCGGCTGGTCTTTGCCTAAAGCTGCCCGGGCCAGCGCAGCGGCCGCCCGTGTCGCAGGACATCGGACACCGCGGGCGCATAGCTGTCCTCGTCGCGCTCATGGCGGTCGCCTTGATGCAGAATCAGCGGCGCATGCAGGCGAAACGCAGCCCGCCCGCCTTTGCGCGCGCGCAAGATCACCAATTCGGCGGCCCGTCCTGGGCGCGGCGCCAGGGGTAGGATTTCGAGCGACCCCAGCCGATCCGTGCAGGCGGCCATAAGGTCCGGCAGGCGGTCGGCGCGTTGTATCATGTGCAGATAGCCGCGCGGCGCCAGACGACGGGCCGCGGCCTCGACCCATGCGACCAGCGGGGTTTGTTCACCCAGCGCGATGCGCCGACCGGCATCCGCAGCGGCGCTGTGCGCACCGGCACGGTAATAGGGCGGGTTCGCGATGATGTGATCGAACTGAAGCTGGCGCAGCTCGGACGGCAACTGGGCCAGATCAGCGGCGTAGGCCGACAGGGCAATGCCGTTTTCGCGTGCGTTCCGCCGGGCCAGATCCGCATAGGCCGGCTGCAATTCCACACCATTCAGGCGTAGATCAGGAACCCGGGCACCGAGGCAAAGAACCGCAGCTCCGGCCCCGCACCCCAGTTCCAGCACGGACTGGCCGGGGCTGGCCGGAACCGCCGCGGCAAGCAGAACCGGATCGACCCCGGCCCGATATCCGTCGCGCGGCTGCCACAGGCGCAGGCGCCCGCCCAGAAAATCGTTGCAGGTCAGATCGGTATCGGCAAACGCGGTCATCGCCCCAAGGGAATGTCGTTGTCGCGCATTACGCGCTTCGCGCGCGAGAGATCTTCGGTCCGGACCATCAGCCTGCGGGGGAAGATGCCGATGCCGCCTTCGAGCACGCTCATATTTACGTCCATCTCAAAGCAGTCTATATCCTCGCCCTCAAGGAGAGCGGACGCAAAGGCCATGACGGTCGGATCGGTGCTGCGCAGAAGTTCTTTCATGGGGATGGATGTAAGGGCAAGGCGGGGCGAAAGTCGAGCCTTGTGACAGGAGTGTGATGGACATCGGCACGATCTCGAAACCGCATGAGCGACTGGCCGAGCTGCTGGCCGGCGAAATGGACGCGGTGAACACGTTGATCCGCACCCGCATGGCCTCGGAGCACGCGCCCCGCATCCCCGAGGTGACCGCGCATCTGGTTGAAGCGGGCGGCAAGCGCCTGCGCCCGATGCTGACCCTGGCTGCCGCGCGGCTGTTCGGCTATGACGGCGATCATCACATCCGCCTGGCCGCCACGGTCGAATTCATCCACACCGCCACGCTTTTGCATGACGACGTCGTGGACGAGAGCGCCCAGCGGCGCGGCCGGCCCACCGCCAACCTGCTGTGGGACAACAAGTCCAGCGTGCTGGTCGGCGACTACCTGTTTTCGCGCAGCTTCCAGTTGATGGTGGAAACCGGGTCTTTGCGGGTTCTGGACATTCTGGCCAATGCCTCGGCCACGATTGCCGAAGGCGAGGTGCTGCAGATGACCGCTGCCACCGACCTGCGCACCGACGAGAGCGTGTATCTGCAGGTCGTGCGCGGCAAGACCGCGGCGCTGTTTTCCGCGGCGACCGAGGTGGGCGGCGTGATCGCCGGCGCCTCCGAGGAGCAGGTCCGGGCGCTGTTCGCCTATGGCGACGCGCTGGGCATCGCCTTCCAGATCGCCGACGACCTGCTGGACTATCAGGGCGACAGCGAGGCCACCGGCAAGAACGTGGGCGACGATTTCCGCGAGCGCAAACTGACCCTGCCCGTCATCAAGGCGGTTGCGCAGGCCACCCCCGAGGAACGCGCCTTTTGGGAGCGCACCATCGAAAAAGGCCGCCAGCAGGATGGCGACCTGCAACACGCGCTGGGCCTGATGCGCAAATACCGCACGCTGGACGCCACCCGCGCCGATGCGCTGGGCTGGGCCGCCAAGGCCAAGGCGGCGCTGGCGGTTCTGCCCGACCATGAAATCCGCGACCTGTTGCGGGATATGGCCGACTATGTCGTAGCGCGCCTCAACTGAGCGTCACCGCCCGGCACCACCAATCCGCCTGCGCAACGCCGATCTCGTAAGCTGCGAAATGCGCGGCCTTCATCGTTGGGTACAGCGCGAAACAGGTCGACCCCGACCCGGACATCCGCGCTAGCAGCGCATCCCGCGTACCTGACAACGCATCCAGAACATCCGCGATTTCCGGAGCAAGACCAATCGCTGCGGGCTGCAGGTCGTTGCGCTGCCCGCGCAGCCAGTCGGCGCAGTGTTCCGGCCCGTCAAACGCCGGCAGGTCGGCCGGCATTGCAGGATTGTCGTGCGCGGCCAAGGCCTTGAACACCGGCCCAGTGGGCACCGGCACACCGGGATTGACCAACAAGGCGGGAAGCGGCGGCAAAGCGACCGGGCTGATCCGGTCCCCGATTCCCTGCATCCGCGCCGCGCGGCCCAAGGTGCAGACCGGAACATCGGCGCCCAGGGCCAGCGCAATGTCCAGCGGGATCTCGGCGCCTTCGGGTGACAGAACCCGCAAGGTGGCCGCCGCATCCGACGACCCGCCGCCAATTCCGCCCCCGTGCGGCAGCACCTTGTCCAGATGAACCCGCCCCCGCCAGCCCATCGCCTGCGCCGCCTTCCAGACCAGGTTTCGCGCGTCGGTCGGCACGCCTTCGGCATGTTCGCCAGACACCGAGATTGAAAGATCAGGGCCTGGCTCCAGGGTCAGCCTGTCGCCCAGATCGGCGAAAGCCACCAGCGAATCCAGCAGGTGATAGCCATCGGCGCGTCGGCCGGTCACATGCAGGGTCAGGTTGATCTTGGCGGGTGCGAAACCCTCAATTGCCATTGGCGACCTTCAGCGGTTCGGCCCCCTCTTCGGCCAGCACAGCGTCGAGGCCGATCTCGAGCTTGCGGCGGATGCGGTCCGGGTCCGCCTCGCCATCGGTGTCTTCGGGGTCGATGAAGGACAGGGCGCGCTTCCATTGGGTCTCGGCCTCACGCAGGCGTCCGACGGCCCAGTAGACATCGCCCAGATGGTCGTTCACTACCGGATCCACCGGCATCAGCTCGACCGCGCGTTCCATGTGTCCGACCGCCTCGTCATAGCGGCCCAGCCGGAACAGCACCCAGCCCAGACTGTCGACGATATAACCGCTGTCGGGTTGGGCCGCCACGGCGCGTTGGATCATCTCAAGCGCCTCGTCCAGCTTTTCCCGCCGCTCGACCAGCGAATAGCCGAGGTAGTTCAGAACCTGCGGCTGATCCGGGTTCAGTTCAAGCGCCTTGCGGAAATCGGCCTCGGCCTTGTCCCAGTTCTTCAGTCGCTCGTGGCTGATGCCGCGCGCATAGTACAGAAACCAGTTGCCGTCGGAGTTCGCCTCGGTCAGCTCGATTGCGCGATCATAGGCGGTGACGGCCGCGGCATAGTTCTCCTGCCGCCGCTGAAGGTCGGCCAGCGCGACGTGAACACCGGGCAGGTCGGGCTGCCGCGAGGCCAGGTTTTCCAGCACTTCGGCGGCGGCGTCGGTCTTGCCCATCCGGGCAAGGACATCCGCCCGGCCCAGTTCGGCAACATGGAAATCACTGCTGGATGGCGGCACCATCCGATAGGCGGCAACCGCCAGATCATGCTGCTCCAACTCCTCCAGCAACTCGGCGCTGAGGAGAATGGCGTCGATGTGATCGGGCCGCAGATAGGTCGCCACGCGGGAATACAAAAGGACATAATCATGCGCCGCCTCGGTGTTCAGCGCCGCGCCGACGGTAAAAAAGACCTCGGCCACGCCGTCCTGCGCCGACCGGACATGCGTGAAAGGCAGGGTTTCCTCGGCCTGCAACCGGGCTGTATAGGCCTCGATGGTCGGATCGCTGCCCGAAGCAAAGACCGTTTCAAGGAATTGCAGCGCGTCGGCGTTGCGGTCCAGTTGCGACAGAATCTCGACTCGCGCCAGTGCCGCCCGGCGCGAGAACCGCGCGACGCGCCCCTCATCGGCGCCGAAAATCGCTTCGGCGCCTTCGAAATCACCCACCGAGGCAAGCGCCAGCGCCTTGTGATACAACGCAAATTCTCGCAGCCCGTCCTGCGCGGCGACGGTATCGAACTGCTCCATGGCCTTGGTCATCTCGCCCTGGCCGATATGCGCCCAGGCCAGCATCAGCCCGTCAACCAGCGGGCCCACGCCTTGGCTATCGGGGTCGCGGGCCATAAGTTCGGCGAATTGCCCGCGTTGCACCAGATCGGCGGCGATGACCATGCGCGCAGCCTGATTGACGAAACCGTCGGCCTCCATCTCTTGCGCCAGGGGCAGGGCCCGTTCGATTTCGCCCAAGGCCACGCGGGCCAACAGGACGCTTTCCATCAACCGCTGATTCTGGGGATCGAATGCCAGCGCCCTGGTGTAGTATCTTTCGGCGGCGGCATAATCGCTTTCATAAATCGCCTGCCGGCCGGCCAGATAAGCCCCTGCACCGGTGTCCGCCACCGCCGAAACACTCAGAGACATTCCGAGAACCGCGGCCCATGCCGCACGATGCACCAGAGAAACCACCAAGAACCTGCCTTGTCTGCCTGTACCTGCAGCACAAGCTAGGGCCTTGGCCGACCAGAGGCAATGGCCCAGCGGTCACGGCTGTGCCATTGCCCCGTTTCCTGCCTACATGTTGGGATAGTTCGGACCGTCCCCACCCTGCGGCGTGGTCCAGTTGATGTTCTGGCTGGGATCCTTGATGTCGCAGGTCTTGCAGTGCACGCAGTTCTGGAAGTTGATCACGAAACGCGGCTGATCCTCGTCGCGCACGATCTCGTAGACGCCCGCCGGGCAGTACCGCTGAGCGGGTTCGTCATATTTCGGCAGGTTCACTTTCACCGGGATCTCGGGGTCGGCCAGCTTGAGGTGGCAGGGCTGGCTTTCCTCGTGGTTGGTGAAGGAAAACGCCACATTGGTCAGCCGGTCGAAGGACAGGGTGCCGTCGGGTTTCGGATAGTCGATGGGCTGATGCTTGCTGGCTTCTTCGGTGGCTTCGGCATCGGTCTTGCCGTGACCTAGCGTGCCGAACAGCGAAAAGCCCAGTGTGTTGGTCCACATGTCCAGACCACCCAGAGCCAGCGAGGCGGTCAGGCCCCATTTTGACCACATCGGCTTGACGTTGCGGACCTTTTTCAGATCGGCGCCGATGGCACCGTTGCGCACTTCGGTCTCGTAATCGGTCAACTCGTCGCCGCCGCGGCCGGCCTTGATGGCCTCGAACGCGGCCTCGGCGGCTGCCTTGCCCGACAGCATCGCGTTGTGGTTGCCCTTGATCCGCGGCACGTTGACCATGCCCGCCGAACAGCCCAGCAGAGCCACGCCCGGCGCCACCAGCTTCGGCATCGACTGGTACCCGCCCTCGGTGATCGCGCGGGCGCCATAAGCCACGCGCTTGCCGCCTTTCAGCAGGTCGGCCACCATCGGGTGATGCTTGAACCGCTGGAATTCCATGTAGGGAAACAGGTGCGGGTTCTTGTAGTTCAGGTGCACCACGAAGCCCACATAGACCTGGTTGTTTTCCAGGTGATAGATGAACGACCCGCCCCCGGCATTGCCGCCCAGCGGCCAGCCCATCGTGTGGGTGACGCTGCCTTCCTTGTGCTTGGCGGGGTCGATTTCCCAGATCTCTTTCATGCCGATGCCGTATTTCTGCGGCTCTTTCCCGGCCTGCAGGTCATATTTGGCGATCACTTCCTTGGACAGCGACCCACGCACCCCTTCCGAGAGGAAGACGTATTTGCCGTTCAGTTCCATCCCCGGTTCGGTGTTGGGGCCATATGATCCGTCAGGCTCCAGCCCGAACACGCCGGCCACGACACCCTTGACCTCGCCATTGTCGCCATAGACCAGTTCTGAACAGGCCATGCCGGGGAAGATCTCGACGCCCAGCGCCTCGGCCTGTTCGGCCATCCAGCGGCAGACATTGCCCATCGAGACGATGTAGTTGCCGTGATTGTTCATCAGCGGCGGCATCGGCCAGTTCGGGATGCGCAGCTGGCCGGCCTCGCCCAACATATAGAAATTGTCTTCGCGCACAGGCACGTTCAGCGGCGCACCCTTTTCCTTCCAGTCGGGGATCAGCGCATCCAGGCCGCACGGGTCCAGCACCGCGCCCGACAGGATATGCGCGCCAACCTCGGACCCCTTTTCGAGCACCACGACGTTCAGATCTGCGTCGAGCTGTTTCAGACGGATGGCCGCAGACAGGCCCGCGGGGCCTGCGCCCACGATCACCACGTCGTATTCCATCGCTTCGCGTTCAATTTCGGCCATCGTGGGCTCCTCCGCTAACTATCCGAATTGGCGCCTGGGGCGCGGGCTCGGCGAAATTTTGTTTCCCGGCTGATTACCTGCTGGAAAAGACCTTGGTCAATCAAAACACGGCGTAACATTGCTGCAATGCGGCAGATCAGCCCTCGGGCGCGTCACCCATCAGGTACCTGGGACCGCTACCATAGGTTTTTGCCCGGTCGTCGGGGTTGTAGAGCGCGCATTTCGGCAGGCTCAGGCAGCCGCAGCCGATGCAGCCGTCCAGATTGTCACGCAGACGCAGCAGAGTGTCGATTCGCTGATCCAGATGCGCGCGCAGGCCAAGGCTGATCTTTTTCCAATCCGCCGGTGTGGGCGTGCGGTTGTCGGGCAGCCCGGCCAGAACCTCGCGGATTTCAGGCAGGGTCAGGCCGAACTGCTGGGCGATCATAACGAAACTCAGCCGACGGATGTCGGCGCGCTGGTACCGCCGCTGACCGCCCGGATTGCGCCAGGGGGAAATCAGCCCCTGCGCCTCGTAATAGCGGATGGCGGATACCGCCAACCCCGTGCGGCGCGCCAGCGCGCCGATGGAAAGGCCCTCGGATGCGGGCATGATCTCCTCCCGAAAAAATCTCTTGAGCTCAAGTTAGGTTTAGGAATTACGGTGAGTCGAAACAAGCCTGAACATGAAAAGGAGACCCCATGATGGCGACGCTGGAACACACGAACTTCACCGTCCGCAACCCGCAGGCGACCGCCGCCTGGATGCAGGACGTATTCGGATGGAAGACCCGCTGGGAGGGCCCGGCGATCGCGGGCGGCTATACCGTGCATGTGGGCAGCGCGCATACCTATCTGGCGCTTTACGCCCCGGCCGACCCGAAACCGTCGGGCGAAAGCAGCTATGACACCATCGGCGGGCTGAACCATGTGGGCGTGCTGGTCGAGGACATCGACGCAACCGAAGCCAAGGTCCGCGCCGCGGGCTTCGAGCCGCACAACCACGCCGACTATGAACCCGGTCGCCGGTTCTATTTCGACGACGACAACGGCATTGAATTCGAGGTCGTTCAATATGATTGAGATGCTCTGGTTCGGCGCCGAGGCGCATCGTTGGAAACGCGGTGATCTGCTGGGGCATCGGCACAATCGGAAACCCCCACCACCCCGACGGCGTTAAGTTGCGGATTGCAGGGGCCAAACCCCTTGGCCTCTTGCATTTCACGCCATATTTGGGTCAGGTAATTGCCAACCCATCTTTCGCCCCGACGCTGGTCTCATGCGGCGGGGCGACTCAATTTGTGCGTGGAAAAAAGAAGATATGGAAAAGATCCCCATGACGCCCGCGGGCTTTGCCGCGCTCGAGGCAGAGCTCAAGCAACTCAAGTCCGTTGAACGCCCCGCGATCATCGAGGCCATCGCCTCGGCGCGCGAACTGGGCGACCTGAAGGAAAACGCAGAATACCACTCGGCCCGCGAAAAACAGGGCTTCATCGAAGGCCGCATCAAGGAACTGGAAGGCGTTCTGTCGCTGGCGGACGTGATCGATCCGACCAAACTGTCGGGCGCGATCAAGTTCGGCGCCAAGGTCACGCTGGTGGACGAGGACACCGACGAGGAAAAGACCTGGCAGATCGTGGGAGAGCATGAGGCCAATATCGAAAAGGGCCTGCTGAACATCAAATCGCCCATCGCCCGTGCCCTGATCGGCAAGGAAGAAGGCGACAGCGTCGAAGTGCGCACCCCCGGCGGCGTGCGCTCGTACGAAGTGCTGAGCATCCACTACGCCTGATCGGAGCGCGCCATGTCGGGCCAAGACCCTGATCCGGACAGCAAACGGCCCACCTGGCTGGGCATCTATGACCGTCCGGGCCGCCCCAGCGTCACCGGGATCGAGATTGCGGCCGCGGCCCTCAGCCTGATCTGGCTGGTGGTGGCCGTGGTCTTTCTGGTGCTGCCCGAGCAGACGCAGGCCGGCAGTTTCATCGTGATGCTGCTGGCGGTGTTCATGCCGGTGGCGATGATCTGGGTCGGGGCGCTGGCCATGCGCGCCAGCCGCATCATGCGCGAAGAAAGCGCCCGGCTGCAGACCGCGATCGACGCGATCCGCCAAGCTTATGTATCGCAGCAACAGCGGTCGGCCAGCACCTACGAACCCGCGGTGGCCCGGAAACTGGATGAAATCGCTGCGGCTGCCCGGCACACCCAAAGCACGCTGGCCACGTTCTCCAGCAAGCGGCGGGATCTTGCGCCGCAGGCAAGACCTGCTGCGCCCTCGGGCCAGACCTCGTTGGAACTGGGCACCCCGGTCGAAGAGTTAGCGACTCCTCTGCCCACCGACATTTTCATCCGCGCGCTGAACTTTCCCGAAACCGCCGAGGACACCGAAGGCTTCAACGCCCTGCGCCGCGCCATGAAAGACCGCAAGACCGCGCAACTGGTGCAGGCCGCCGAGGACGTGCTGACCCTGCTCAGCCAGGAAGGCATCTACATGGACGACCTGCACCCCGACATGGCCCGCCCCGAGGTCTGGCGGCAGTTCGCCAAGGGCGAACGGGGACGTGCGGTCGCCGCGTTGGGCGGTATCCGCGACCGGTCGTGCCTGGCGCTGACCTCGGCGCGGATGAAGCAGGACCCGATCTTTCGCGATGCGGTGCATCACTTCCTGCGCCGCTTCGACACCATGATCGTCGAGTTCGAACCTCAGGCCAGCGACGCCGACCTGACCGCTTTGGGCGACACGCGCACGGCGCGCGCCTTCATGCTGCTGGGCCGGGTGGCCGGAACCTTCGACTAGCCACCGTCCGGCACCACCCACCGCATTTTCGTGGCCGAACTGAAGCCGAACAAGTGTTTGAACGGGCCGGTACGGTCCTGCCCGATCGCCTGAAGCCCTTCGCGCTCGTACAGGATACGCTCGCGCGGGTTGGTGTCGATCACGTCCAGTTGCACCTCGTGCATGCCCAGCCCCTGTGCCTCGTCCTTGATCGCCCGCAGTAATAGGGTCCCGACACCCTGCCCGCGCGCCTCGGTCGCTACGCATATGCCATCCAACTGGAACACGCCCGGCTTCAGGTCGCGCTCCAGAACGCTCAGGATCAGGCCGCGCCATAGGGCGCCGAACCAGCCATAGACCCGGGCCAGATCCGCCGGCCCGCCCCCAGCCCGCCCTGCGTCAGCCCGCCGTCGCGGGTCTTTTACCCCGCCAACCCCGGCATCCGACCATTCGCATCCCGCGCCACCAGAGCGAAATCGGGGTTCAGCGCCCGTTCGAAAAAAGGCCATGCCGCGCGCGTCCGGCCTCATGACGCGCGACAGTTTGCCCGAAAACGCCTGCCAGAACCGCTCAGCCGCCCGCGCGGGCGCATCGGGGGAAAACCCGCGAGAGACCGAAACCGTCACAGGCCGAAACTGCCATAGGGTATGAAGCGAACCGGGTCTCCGGGCTGGATGTCCAGCGGGCCGTCCGGCAGTTCGACCAGCCCTTCGGCCCAGCTGAGCCCGCTGATGCGACCCGACCCTTCCGAGTGGAACACCTCGACCCGACCGTCGCGGACCCGGGCGCGCAGGTACTCACGGCGGCCCGGTTTCTTGCGCTTGGCGAACGCGGCGGGCAAGTCAAAGCCCTGCGGCTGCTGCCAACCCTCGCCCGCCATCAGGCCCAGCGCGGGCCGGGCAAAGATCAAAGTGCAGATCATCGCCGCCACCGGATTGCCCGGCAGGCCGAACACCGGCGTGCCCTGCCACAGGCCCAACGCCAGCGGGCGGCCCGGCTTCAGCGCGATGCGCCATTCCTGCAAGGCTCCCGTCGCCCGCAACAGGGCCGAGACATGATCCTCGTCCCCCGCCGAAGCGCCGCCGCTGGTCAGGATCGCGTCAGTCTGTTGCGCGGCCTGGTCCAGCCGGTCTCGCAGCACGGTCCGGTCGTCACCCACGCGGCCCAGATCGACCGGCACAAAGCCCATCCGTTGCAGCATCGCCAACAGCATCGGGCGGTTCGCATCATAGATCTGACCCGGCCCCGCGGCCTGGCCCGGATCACGCAATTCATCGCCGGTGGACATAACCCCCACGCGCAAGGGGGTGCGGACCGGGACCTCGGCCACGCCCACCGCGGACAGCAGCGCCAGATCGGCAGGCGTCAGGCGCCGCCCGGCCGGCAGAGCCAAGGCGCCGGCCTGCACGTCTTCGCCCGCCTTGCGCGTGTTGGCACCGGCCTTCAAAGGCCCATTGAAGGCGATGTGGCCGTCCTGCACGGCCACATCTTCTTCGAGAATGACGGTGTCCACCCCCTCGGGCAGCGGTGCGCCGGTCAGAACGCGCAGCGCCTGACCCGCCGGCACAATCCCCGCGAAAGGCACACCCGCCGCCGCGCGCCCCTCGGTCAGCAGCAAGACATTCGGGCCCTCGGGCCGACCACCGGCAAAGCCGTACCCGTCCACCGCCGTGTTGGGCAGCGGCGGATTCGACCGTTGTGCGATCACGTCCTGCGCTAGAACGCGCCCGCAGGCTTGACCAACGGGCAGGGTCTCGACACTGGCCACCGGGTGCAACCGGTCGCGCAACAGAGCCAGCGCGTCATCGACCGGGGTCCATTCGACCCCCGGCGGCAGGGCGAAACAGTCGTTTTTCAGCGGTGGAGGCGCAATCTTCGGCATGATCCGGTCCTCGGGCATGGTCAGGGGCTGGGCCGCGGCCCCAAGCCGACCTCGGTCAGGATGAAATCGGCAATGGCCGGCGTGTCGTTCAGATCGAAGACCGGACGGTCCAGATCCAGCGGCGTGTCGCTGGCCACCGCGCGGATCGTCGGATCGTCGGCGGCGATCAGCGGGTTTCTGGGCTGGGCGCGAAAGGCCTCGACCTTGGGGTGGCGCGCGCGCTTGTAACCCTCGACCAACACCAGATCGACCGGGGACAGACGCGCCAGAAGGTCGTCCAACGGCGGCTCGGGCGCGCCGCGCAGCTCTTGCATCAAGGCGAGGCGGCGGCTGGATGCCAGCAGGACCTCGGACGCCCCGGCGGTTCGGTGACGGTGGCTGTCGGTGCCCGGCTGGTCCACGTCAACCGCGTGGTGAGCGTGTTTGACGGTCGAGACACTGAACCCGCGTCCGGTGATCTCAGCCACTAGCCGCTCCATCAATCCGGTCTTGCCCGCATTCTTCCAGCCGGTAACGCCATAGACCTTCATGCCCGCTCCAACAGTTGCTGCGCCCGGATCAGATCTTGTGGCGTGTTGACGTTGAAGAACGGATCGAAAGGATCGGCCGGAAACAGCGCCTCGCGCCCGTCATGGCGGTCGGTCCACAGAACCACCTTGCGCAACCCGTCCGTCAGGGCCGCGCGCAGGTCGTCGCGCAGAGCCACAGGCCACAGGCCAAAGGTCGGGTGCCGGTTGACCCGGCGGCCACCGCCGGATTTCAGCGCCTCGTCACCGGTGCGCGGCGTGGTGGCCAGAACCAGCGGATGAGCCTGCCCCTGCGCCGCCAGCACTAGCCGGTCGACCAGATCGCGCGGGAAGAACGGCGTGTCGGCGGCAGCGGTGACGATACAATCAGCGCCCTGCCCCGCCGCCCAATCCAACCCGACCAGCACACCCGCCAAGGGACCAGCGTAACCCGCGATGCTGTCCGGCAGGACCGGCAGGCCAAGGTCGGCAAAGCGTGCCGGATCGCCATTGGCGTTCAGCGCCAGCCCGGCCACCTGCGGCACCAGCCGGTCGATCACATGCGCCAACAAGCTTTGCCCGCCCAGTTGCAGCAACCCCTTGTCGCCGCCGCCCATCCGCGTGGCCAGACCTCCGGCCAGTATGATGCCGAGGGGGCGTGATGTTTCAACTCCCATCGGCACTTTTCCTTCGGTGTTTCCGATCCTCGACCGGCACGCTGGCCGGGTCCGCGTCGCGCAGCAGCCGGTCCTCGCCCGACAGGCACACAAAGCGCTGGCCGCGCATCCGGCCGATCAGGGTCAGGCCGACCTCGCGCGCGATTTCGACGCCCCAGGCCGTAAAGCCCGATCGCGAGGCCAGAACCGGGATGCCCATCATCGCCGTCTTGATCACCATCTCCGAGGTCAGCCGCCCGGTGGTGTACAGGATCTTGTCGCCGGCCGCCTCGCCTTCGGACAGCATCCAGCCGGCGATCTTGTCCACCGCGTTGTGGCGGCCCACGTCCTCCATATAGACCAGCGGGCGACTCTCGCGACACAGAACCGTGCCGTGGATCGCCCCGGCCTGCAGGTACAGCGATGGCGTGCGGTTGATCTTGGCCGCCAGATCATACAGCCACGAGGTGCGCACCTGAACCTGCGGCAGGCGCACGCCTTCCAGCCCCTCCATCATGTCGCCGAACACCGTGCCCACCGCGCAGCCGCTGGTGCGGGTCTTTTTCTTCAGCTTGTCCTCGTACGAGGTTTCGCGGGCGGTGCGCACCACCACGGTTTCCAGATCGTCATCGTAATCGACGCGCGTGATCTCGTCATCGGGGCGCAACATGCCCTGGTTGCGCAAAAATCCAAGAGCCAGATATTCGGGGTAATCGCCGATGGTCATTGCGGTCACGATCTCTTGCGAATTGAGGAAGATCGTCAGCGGGCGCTCTTCGACAACCGAGATGCGGCTGACCTCGCCATTCTGGTCCACCCCCTCGACCGCGCGGGTCAACCGCGCCGCGCCCGGATCGGGGGCGATGATGTATTCCGACAGATCGACTTCAGTGGCCAATTGCAACCCTCTCTCTGACCCGCTACTGCTGCGCAGACCACCATAGGATCTAGCCATGGCAACCTCCACATCCAAGTCATACTATTGGCAGGGTTTTCGCGACGGGACCCCGTTCGTCTTCGTGGCGGTGCCCTTCGGCACTCTGTTCGGCGTCTTCGCGACCGAGGCCGGGCTGAACATCGTGCAGACCATGGCCTTTACCTCGACCGTGTTCGCCGGCGCCGCGCAATTCGCCGCCCTGCAACTGCTGCAGGACGGAACACCCACCGCGATCATCCTGATCTCGGCCCTGGCGGTGAACCTGCGGATGGCGATGTACTCGGCCTCGCTGACGCCCTATCTGGGTGCGGCGCCGCTGTGGCAACGCGCCTTCGCCGCCTATCTGACGGTGGACCAGTCCTATGCCTGCTCGATCGTGCAGTTCGAGAAGGAACCCGGCATGACCGTCGCCCAGCGCGTAGCGTATTTCGTCGGCTCGGTCACGCCGATCACGCCGCTTTGGATACTGGCCACCTATCTGGGCGCGGTTCTGGGCACGCGAATTCCCGAAAGCTGGGCGCTGGATTTCGCTCTGCCGATCACCTTTCTGGCGATGATCGGCCCGATGATGCGCACCCCGGCTCATGTGATCGCCGCGCTGGTGGCCATCATCGTGTCGCTACTGTGCGCAGGGGTGCCGTACAATCTGGGCCTGCTGATCGCAGGCTGCGCGGGCATGGTGGCCGGGGCGCAGGCCGAGGTGATGCTGGAACGTAGAAAGGCCCTGCCATGAGCGCGCCCGATCCGATCACCATCTGGACCATCATCCTCGGGCTGGCGATCGGCAGCTACGGCTTGCGTTTCGTCTTCATCGGCCTGATCGGAGACCGGCCGATGCCGCCTTGGCTGCTGCGGCATCTGCGCTATACCGCGGCGGCAATTCTGCCGGCGCTGATTGCGCCGCTGGTGGTCTGGCCGACCGCAACGGGTGGCCAGCCCGACCTGCCCCGAATGTCGGCCGCGGTGGTCGCGCTGAGCGTGGGCCTGATCACCCGAAACGTGTTGGCCGCGATCTTTGCCGGGGCCGGCACGCTGTACGGGATGCTCTACCTACTGGGCTGAGGCCGTCTCAAGCTGGTTGAGCAGCGCATTGTTCGCGGCCAACCCGGCCTGCAGATCGGCGCTGTCATTTTCCCGGTATTCCGTCGTGACGACCCCTGGAATCTGTCCGAACTGATCGGACAGCTTGACCGGATAGAAAGTGGTCTTGATCTGTTCGAACCCCGGCACCTGCTGCAGCAGCCGCGCGGCCGAGTGGGCGCAGTAGGCCCCCGGAACCGGACCCAACTGTTTGGCCACTTGATAGGCGATCTCGGCCTGCTGGGGCGTCACCTGGATGGTCTGGATGCGCGCATAATGCGTCTCACGCGCGTGCGAACTGCGATAGGCGCGCTCGACCGCGGGGGTGATGCCATAAAGAACGTCATCCTTGATCGGCACCACATCGGCACGGAATGACCCGGCCGGGTCGAAGATCACCCGCTCGCTGGCGCTGATCATCAGCGACGTGTGCGCTCCGGCCCCCGTGCGCGTGTTGATCATCGTGTAGAGGGTCAAGGTCGGCGGACCCGAATCGCGGTACGACCGCGCCACTATCTCGGCCGGATCGGCCTGAGGGCGTTGCGAGCCAGTACAGCCCGCCACCGCAACCGCCAGCAGGGAGGCGATTAGAATTCGCAACATGCCGATCTTTTCTGGATCAGGCCGCGAAGATCGCGAGGAACAGAAGAACGAAGAAGATCACCGCCACCGACCAGGTGGTGAACTTGACGAAACCGTTGAAAGTTTTGCTCTGTTCGGTGATGTCCATCTCGCCGTGCTTGTAGTCAGCCATGTGTCCAAGAATCCCAATTCGCGTGTTTGCCCGTTTGGATAAATGATATTTTCGGCCGTGTCACGACGTCAATCGCGCGCAGTTAGACCATCTTGATCCTGCCCCGACGGTTCTCCGGCAAATATCGAACAGTCCGGGTAGCCAAACCCCCAGCGCCACGGCAGTCCGGTGCAGGGCCCGCCGCCGAAACGCACCGCCATATACATCGCCTCGGCCGTGATCGACATGGCCGAAATCACCTGTTGGGGCGTCATGTCATAGCGGGCGGCATAGTCCTGGGCCTGAGCGGCCCCGAAATCCTTGACGCATTGGCGCAACGCCCGGTCGGCGGCGAGGCGCGCGTCATAGCTGGCCTCGGGCGTCACCGCCCCGCCCGCATCGTGATAGGCACGGTCATGTGTCACGCAGCAGGATTCCCACGGCGGGTGTGCCTCGTAGACCGCGGCGAAGCTGGGAAAAGTGTCCGCGACCAATCGCCAGCTGGCCGACATACCGCCCGAACAGCCGTCGCTTTCGAACGGCGTCAGCGAATGACCCACCGATTGAGAGATCAAGGCCCGGTGCGCCGGCAGTTCCACACCGCGCATCACGTCTTGCGCGGCAACGGGCAGGGCCAGGCAGGCCAGAAGCGGCCACAGCTTACGGGCTTTCATCGCGCATCGCCTCGGTATCGACCGACAGGCCAAAGGTCGTGGCCAACCACAGCAGCAGCCGCTCGCCAGGTTCCATTTCGGCGCGGACACGCAGCACCTCACGCGCCATGGCAGGGCGGTCGGTGATCAGACCATCGACTCCCATCGAGGCCATCGACGACATCTGCAGCGGGTCATTCACAGTCCAGACATAGATATCCTTGCCTGCATCATGGACCGAGCGGATCAGCCCGGGCGTGACCATCCCGGCATTCACCGCGACGAAATCGCCCTCCAGCCCGGTCAGATCGCCCACCGCCGTGGCGGCCAGAACGCCGGCGCGCCAGTCCGGGCGCAACGCCTTCATCTTCTGCACCGCCGGGTATTTGAGCGACATGGTGGCGATGTCCTGCTCCATCCCAAATTCTTCGACGATGGCGGCCACGCGGTTTTCCAAGTCCACGTCATGGCCATAGTATTTCAGTTCGATGATGACCTTGGATTTACCATTCGCAGCTTGAAGAACCTCGCGCAGGGTCGGAGTGCGCTGATCGGCATATTCAGGCCCGAACCAACTGCCGATGTCGATCTGCGCCACATCCTCTATCGTGGCATCCCAGACCTTCAGATTGACCCCGCCCAGCTTCATGAAGTCGCTGTCATGGGCCACGATCACCTCGCCGTCGGCGCTTTCCTGTACGTCGATCTCGACCCAGTCGGCCCCGTCTTCGATAGCCTTCAGGACCGAGGCCATCGTGTTTTCCGGCCGCAGCGCCGCCGCGCCCCGGTGGCCGATCACGTCGGCATGATCGGGCGCCGATACCCGGTCCAGCACGTCCTGGCTGAACCAGATACCGGCCAGCAGGGCGGCGACGGCGGCGGTGACGGTCACCAAAACCGGGGCACGCAGGTTTCCGGCTTCGGAATGAGGAAGCTCTGCCGCCCGCGGTTCAAAAAACGCATCCAGCAGAACCGCCAGCGCGCCCAGCGCCACCGCCGCCAGCACCAACCCGCCAAGAGACCACAGCCCGGCCACCAGCAGGCTGAGCGTCAGGGCAAACCGCAGGTTCGTGCCCTGTTCGAGAGGTACAAGGTGGAACAACAGGCTGGCCACGGCGGCAATCAGCGCGGCGATCGCCAAACGTACGACCAGCCACAGCGCCAGGTCGATCTTCAACCGGCCGCGCTTGCCCTCCATTCGCCGGGCGCTTTCGGCAAAGGCCCCTGAAGGGGCAACGCCCTCGAACAGCACCAGATGCAGGGCCAGCGCCCACGCCGACAGGCGGCGGATCAGCACCCAAGCCAACGCCAGCACCACGAGTCCGATCAGCGCGACGGCTACCCGGAAAGCGGGCGGGTGGAAGGTCAAGTAATAGTTGATGTCGTATTCGGTCAGCGTCCACCACGCGATCAGGCCCGCGACCGCCACGAAGGGCACCGCCAGGACAAGAACGCGCAGAATGAAGCGCACCGCGAAGGAAAACAGCGACGGCAGGCGCGACAGGATCAACCGCAAGGCCGACCCGCCCGCCCGCCATGGGTCACTGTCGCCGATCCTGAGCGATCCGGCCATGACCGAAAAGACGAACACCTCGGCCAGCAGGAACAGGCCCAGAATGACCACCGCCGCCACGAAACCAACCGGCGACAGGATGAACATCGCGATGTCCTGATCGGTCAGCGCTGTTTGATCGGACATCATCACCGCCAGGTTCACGGTGAAAGCGACACCGGGTGCGATCAGCGCGATCAGCAGCAGCCGCACCGCCAGATAGATGGGGACAAAGGTCCGGCGCCGGGCCCACGCCCCGCGATAGGCTTCTGTTACGGTTGAGAAATGTGACACGCCGGCCCCCTTCGAATGCTGAATTCATTCAAGGCCGCGCAGATGCGAATTGCAAGCGTGACGCTCAGCCTTCCTCGAGCTTGGCCGCCAGGCGGAAGCCGATGCGGGTGGCGGGCTTGTCCTCGACCGTTTTGGGCAGGGCGCGCAGCATGACGTTCAGCTGGCTGACATGCTGCACCAGCTGGGTGCGTGCGCCCGAACCGTCCGAGCCGTAGAAAGTGATCACGTCGGGGTCGAAATATCCCATCCCCTCGATCCGCATCACGCCGGCGTCACCGCCGGTAAAGCCCATGGCGACCTCGTGATCGGCATCCAGCGTTTCTTCGAAATTCTGGATGTACAGGATCAGCCGCTCATACGCCCATTGGGCGGGGCTTTTGCTGTTGACCGGCTGGCGCAGGGGTTCGGGCAGATCCTTGGTGCCCGACGTGCTGTCCGGGTCGGCATGCACCTCATAAAACCGGGGCAGAGCCGCCGCTTCGGCGGCCTCGGCCGAGGTTTCGATCTTGTCCTGCATCGTCTCAACCTTTGCGCTGATACACCCATGCGCCGTCCTCACGGCGCGCCCGGGTCACGGCTCCAGTGTGATAAAGATGGTTCAGATGCGCAACCGCCTCGACCAGAGCAAGACCGTATTCACCTTCACGGATGGAACGTTTGAACAGGGGCACAAAACAGTCCGACGCCGCCTTGGGCGCGTTCAGATCGTCCAGCAGGCGTGCAAGAGCGCTGTGATGGTTCTCGATTAGTTGTTTCATGCGGATCGGCAGGCCGACAAAGGGCAGCTTGTGCCCCGGCAACACCAACTGATCGGGCCGCGCCAACTGTTGCAGGCGCTCGCAGGCTTCCAGCCAGTCAGCCACCGGGTCGGCCATCGGTTCGGTGGCATAGACGCCCAGGTTCGGGCTAATCGAGCTGAGGATCTGGTCGCCCGAGATCACCAGATTGTCGTCGCGGCTCCAGAACGTGGCGTGTTCGGGGGCATGGCCATTGCCCATATGCACGTCCCAATCACGCCCGCCCATGCGGATCACGTCGCCCTGCTTGATGCGGAGAAAGCCCAGAGGCATCGGATAAACCGTGTCGGCAAAATTGAAAGGCCGCTCGGACATGCGCTTGGCCAGGATCTCGGGGGCCATGCCGGCGCTGCGGTAGAACTCCAGCGTCTCTTCCGGCCAGTTCTCCTGCACGTCCAGCGTCAGCATTCGCGCGAACAGCCATGCGGTACGGCTCGAAACCAGATCGGCGCCATGCTCCGACTGGAACCATCCGGCATTTCCGACGTGGTCAGGGTGGTGATGCGTAACCACCACCCGGATCACCGGCTTGCCCGCAAGCGGCCCGGCCATAAGGTCGGACCACAGGCCGCGCGTCTTTTTCGATGAAATCCCGGTGTCGATCACCGTCCAGCCATCGCCGTCATCCAGAGCGTAGACGTTAACGTGGTCCAGCGCCATCGGCAGCGGCAGGCGCATCCACAGCACGCCCTCGGCGATTTCGGTGGCCTGTCCGGGCGCGGGCGGCTCGGGCCAGGGATGGCGAAACGCCGGAGGCCGCGCGCCGTCCATCACGCGGCCAGTTCGTCAGAGCTGAGCGCGAACAGGTCATTGGCTCCGATCTGCACCTGATCCAGCAGGCCAGCGTATTCCGGCAGGCGCGCGGTGATGTAGTACCGCGCCAGCTTGGCGCGCGGACCATCCGGATCGGCCAAAGCGGCGATCAGGTGGAAATGCGCGCCCAGCACGCGAGCAAAGGCGTTCAGATAGGCCACGGCCCCGGCAAAGCGGTTGTTCATGTCCTCTTGCGCCACCAGCCACTCGGTCGCCTCGCGTAGGGATTCGGTCGCCTCCCATACCGGGCCGGCCAGCTCGGGCACGGTGGCGCGGGCGCGCTCGGCGTGATCTTCGATCTCGTCCAACAGGCGGGCGGCGGCTTCGCCCCCGTCCATCATCTTGCGGCCAACAAGGTCCATGGCCTGAATGCCGTTGGTACCCTCGTAGATCGCGGTCACGCGGACATCGCGGTAGTACTGCGCGGCGCCGGTTTCCTCGATATATCCCATGCCGCCATGCACCTGAACGCCGGTTTCTGCCACGCGCATGCCGGTCTGGGTGCCGAACGCCTTGCAGATCGGGGTCAGCAGGGCCGCCCGCGCGGCCCAGTCGGCGTTGCCGGTGGCCTTGGCCATGTCGATGGCCGCGGCATTGGCCAGCATGATCGCACGGGCGGCGAACAGGTCGGCCCGCATGTCCATCAGCATCCGGCGCACATCGGCATGATCGATGATCGTGCCCGAAGGCGTCTTGCCCTGCTTGCGTTCCAGAGCATAGGCCAGCGCGTGCTGATAGGCGCCCTCGGCCGCGCCCACGCCCTGACCGCCGACGCCGAGGCGCGCGTTGTTCATCATCGTGAACATGGCGGCCATGCCCTTGTGTTCCTGGCCCACCAGCCAGCCCTTGGCGCCGTCATACTGCATCACGCAGGTGGGCGAGCCATGCAGGCCCATCTTGTGTTCCAGCGACACCACCTTCAGGTCATTGGCCACGCCCGGATTGCCGTTTTCATCGGGGATGTACTTGGGCACCAGGAACAGGGAAATCCCCTTGGTCCCCGGCGCGCCATCGGGCAGACGGGCCAGAACCAAGTGGCAGACATTCTCGCAGAAGTCATTGTCGCCCCACGAGATGTAGATCTTCTGCCCGGTCACCGAATAGGTGCCATCGCCGTTGGGTTCGGCCCTGGAGGTCAGCGCGCCCACATCCGACCCGGCCTGCGGTTCGGTCAGGTTCATCGTACCCGACCATTCGCCCGACATCAGCTTGGGCAGGTACAGCGCCTTGAGTTCCTCGCTGGCGTGGTGTTCCAGCGCCTCGATCTGACCCTGACTCATCAGCGGGGCCAGTTGCAGCGACAGGCAGGCGGCGCTCATCATCTCGTTCACCGCGGTGGTCACGGTCATGGGCAGGCCCATGCCGCCGTATTCCGGATCACCGCTCATGCCGATCCAACCACCCTCGGCGATGGCTTTCCAGCCATCGGCATAGCCCGGCGAGGTCCGCAGAACCCCGTTTTCCAGCCGCGCGGGGTGCAGATCGCCGGGGCGCTGCAGCGGGGCCATCACCTCTTCGCACATCTTGCCGGCCTCGGTCAGGATGGCGCTGACCACGTCCGGGGTGGCCTCGGCGAATTTCTCGGTCGCGGCGACGTCCTTGAAGCCCACGACGTGGCCCAAAAGAAACTCGTAATCGGAAATAGGCGCGCGATATGGCATGGTTTCCCCCGGAAATCCTGTGTTGGTCGCATTGTCGGGCTTGGCTTCCACGGCCCGCGTCGGTATTCATCCAAGCTTGTTCGATTACCTATCCGTCCGCCTGTTGCAAGCAACCAAAACGCCGCGTCACCAGCCATGAGCTTCCAGAACACGCAGAGTCTGACCGCCGATGCCGCCGGAATCGCCGACGCTGCCGAGTTGCTGCGCCAGGGCCGGCTGGTCGCCTTTCCGACCGAGACGGTCTATGGGCTGGGCGCCGATGCCCGCAACGGCAACGCGGTCGCGGCGATCTATGCCGCCAAGGGCCGGCCCAGCTTCAACCCGCTGATCGCCCATGTCGCCTCAGTCGAGGCGGCGCAGCGCCACGTGGAGTGGTCGGATCAGGCCCAGCAGCTTGCGGATGCCTTCTGGCCCGGCCCACTGACGCTGGTGCTGCCGCTGCGGGCGGGGCACGGGGTGTCGTCGCTGGTGACGGCGGGGCTGGACACGCTGGCCGTTCGGGTGCCGGCCCACCCCACCGCACAGGCGCTGCTGCGCGCGGTCGACGGACCCGTGGCCGCGCCGTCGGCCAACCCATCGGGGCGGATCAGCCCAACCACCGCGGCCCATGTACGCGAAGGTCTGGACGGGCGCATTGCCGCGATCCTGGATGATGGCCCCTGTGCCGTAGGCCTGGAATCGACCATCGTCGGGCTGGCTGGCGCACCGGCCCTGCTGCGCCCGGGCGGTGTCGCCGCCGAGCAGATCGAAGCCGTTCTGGGCACGAAGCTGAGCCATCACAAGCCCGGTGACCTGCTGACCGCACCGGGCCAGTTGCAGTCGCACTACGCCCCGGACGCCGCTGTTCGACTGAACGCCGAACAGCGCCGAGGGGACGAGGTGCTGCTGGGCTTCGGGCCGGTGGCCTGCGATCTGAACCTGTCGGAACGGGGCGACCTGCTCGAGGCTGCCGCGAACCTGTTCGCCTATCTGCACAAACTGGACAAATCCGGGCGTCCGATCGCGGTCAGCCCGATCCCCGGCCACGGCTTGGGCGCCGCAATCAACGACCGCCTGCGCCGCGCCGCCGCCCCGCGCAATTCCTGATCAGGCCCGCCCGGCGCTGGCCGACAGAGTCAGCGGATCGACCCCCAGCGTAGCCAGTGCGGCCTCCCACTTGTCATCGTCGGGCAGATCAAAGACCAGTTTCGAGGTCGCCTCGGCGGTCAGCCAGCCATTCAGGCCGATCTCTTCTTCCAGCTGCCCCGGCCCCCAGCCGGAATAGCCCAACATCAGCATCGCGTTCAGCGGCCCCTTGCCCGCGGCGATATCCTCGAGCACGTCCAGCGTGGCGGTCATGCTGAAATCGCCGGCCACATGCAGCGAATGCAGGTTCGCGTCATAGTCGGAACTGTGCAGAACGAACCCGCGCGACAGCTCGACCGGGCCGCCGAAATGCACGAGGCGCTCGCCCACGATCGGGATCTGACAGGGGATGTTCAACTGGCCCAGCAACGTCTTGACCCGCAGGTCCGACGGCTTGTTCACGATCAGACCCATCGCGCCATCCTCGCCATGGCTGCAGATGTAGACCACCGAGTGGTCAAAGCGGGGATCGCCCATTCCGGGCATCGCGATCAACAGTTTTCCGGTCAGATCCATCGGTTGAAGACTCTTTCTTCGTATTCCCCCACAATGGCCCCGCGTGCCCCGGATTGGCAAGGGATCACGCCAGATTTCGCAGCTTTGCCGCAGGTGACCGGAACGTGACTTGGCAAACCGGGCCACAACACGCATGTATGAACCATGACCAGCATGTTCAAATCCCTTGCCACGATCCTGTCGACCTGCCTTTTTCTGGCCGCGCCGGTCCGGGCGCAGGGCGTGGACGACATCGTGCAACTCGACATCCTGGATGGAGGGCTGTCGCAGGACGGCACCTATCTGGGCGCTCTGCGCCTGCGGCTCGAGGATGGCTGGAAGACCTATTGGCGCGCGCCCGGCGATTCCGGCATTCCCCCTCAGTTCGACTGGGGCCGGTCCGACAATGTCGGCGCGGTGTCCGTCATCTGGCCCGCACCCGAGGTATTCGACCAGAACGGCCTGAAATCGATCGGCTACGCCAGGCAGGTCGTGCTGCCGATCAAGATCACGCCCAAGACCGCTGGCCAGCCGGTTCGGCTGAGGGGCGAGGTCGATCTGGGCGTCTGCAAGGACGTGTGCATTCCGGCCACGCTGGGCTTTGACCACGCGCTGGACGCGGGCGCGCCTCGCAATCCCGCCATTGCAGCGGCATTGGCGCAGAGGCCCTATTCCGCGCGCGAAGCCGGCGTATCGTCCGCCACCTGCCACCTGAAACCCACGGCGGATGGCCTGTCGGTGCAGGTCAGGATCTCGATGCCGCCGGCCGGCGGTGCCGAAGTGGCGGTGATCGAACCGGGCAACCCCGCGCTGTGGGTATCACCGGCCGAAACCATCCGGCAGGGCGGCACCCTGATTGCCTCGGCCGAAGTGGTCAGCGCCGACGGCGGGCCCTTTGCTCTGGACCGGTCCAACCTGCGGATCACGGTTCTGGGCGCGCGCCACGCAGTCGACATCCGCGGCTGCAGCGCCGGTTGACCCTATGAGCCGGTTCCCCCGAATCGGCGCCCTGGCCGTGGTGGTGCAGGACGGGCAGGTGCTGCTGGTACAGCGCAGCAAGACCCCAGATGCGGGGCTTTGGGGATTTCCCGGTGGGCATGTGGAGTGGGGCGAGACCGTCCTGCAGGCCGCAGCCCGCGAGTTGCTAGAGGAAACCGGCGTGACCGCCAGCCCGCAGCACTATCTGGGCAACCTGGACCTGTTGCACCGAGATGAGACCGGGCAAGTCCGCGCGCACTACCTGCTGGTGGGGGTGGCCTGCCGGTTCGAGTCGGGCACGCCCAAGGCCGGCGACGACGCGCTCGACGCGGCCTGGTTTCCCACCGAACGTATCCTGAGCGGCGCCCTGCCGATGAGCGCGCGCGTGCCGGAGCTGCTTATTCAGGCCCTAGCCCGGGCCGAGAACCGCGCATAGAGCAGGCTCGACACCAGCATCCCGACGACCAGAATGACCACGGCTCCTGCCGCAAAGGCACCCAGCCCCATGCGCAGGATCGCAGGCCCGTCAGGCCCGCCGTAAAAGCCCGCGACAACCCCGGCCGGGGCGCCCGCAACCAACGGCCAGACCATCGTGACCATCATCCACATCAGCATCGCGGCACCGGTACCCATGGCCGAGGCGCGCACCACCCGGTCCGGCGCGCGCAGCGCCCTGCGCATCGCGGTCATGGGGCGGGCAACGTCATTCAGTATGGCCAGCAGCGCCGGCACCAGCAACAGAACCAGAACCATGCCGAACGCCAGCCCATAGACCAGCGTGATCACCGTCGGCTTGAGGAACTGAGCCTGTTGCGACCCTTCGTACAGAAGTGGGGTCAGCCCCAGAACCGTAGTCAGCGTGGTCAGCATCACGGGCCGCAGACGGTCGGCCGTGCCTTCGATGATCGACGGCACCAGCCCGCGCTCCTGCCGGTACTGGTCGATGGTCGTGACCAGCACGATCGAGTCGTTGATGATGATCCCGGTCATGCCCAGCAACCCCACCACAGTGAACATGCTGAGCGGAACATCCCAGATGTAGTGACCCCAGATCGTGCCCACCAGGCCGAAGGGGATGATCGACATCACCACCAGCGGTCGGGTCCAGCTGGCGAAGACCCAGGCTAGCACAAGGTAGATCCCGGTCAGGCACAGGATCAGCCCGGTTCGGGCCTCGGCCAGGAATTCGTTTTCCTGTTCGCTCAGGCCGGCCATGCGCCAGTCGACCTGTTTGTCGGCGGCGATCTTCGGTAGAATCTCGTCGTGCATGGCGCGGGCGATTTCCGCAGCGCGGGCCGGGTCATCCTCGGAGATGTCGCCCTTGACCGTCACGACCCGCAGCCCGTTCTCCCGGCGTACCGTCGAGAACCCCGACTTGCGCTGAACCGAAACGATGTCGGCCAACGGCACATAGACACCCTCGGGCGAACGCATCAGGGTGCGTTCCAGAAAATCGGCCGTCAGTTCGCCTTCTGGCAGCTCGACCCGGATCTCGGCACTGCGGGGTCCGTCAGGGAAGGTCGCGGCCTCGATCCCGTTCAGGCGGTTGCGCAGCACCCGGCCCAGTGTCTCGATGCGAAAGCCCAGCGCCTCGCCCTGGGCCGTCAGGTCCAGAACGAACTCTTCCTTGTCATAGGCCAGGTTGTCTTCAAGCGCCGAAACCTCGGGGTATTTCGACAGCTCGGCTTGCAGCGCCTCGGACGCAGCCTTCAACGTGCTCACGTCGGCGCCATAGAACTGTACGTCGATCGCATCGCCCCCTGGACCCGAACGCCAGCCCCGGAAGCTGAGCAACTCGACCTTTGGGTGGCGCGGCGCGAATTCCTGCAGCTCGCCCACGAATTCGAAACTGGAATAGGGGCGCAGGTCGGCGTCGATCAATTCGATCGAGATGCCACCCAGTAGATCGCTGTCCTTGCCCTGCGCGGCCGACAGGCCATAGCCGGCGCTGCCGCCGACCTCGGCCAGGACATAGTCGATGGGGTTGCGGCCATGGCGTTCTTCGTAGATCCGGCCCAGTTCCTCGGTCGCGCGCTGCAGCATGTGCATCATTTCCAAGGTATCCGCGCGGGTGGCGCCCTCGGCCATGATGAAATTGCCGGTGACCGAGCCGCGCTCGGGGGCGTTGAAGAACCGCCAGGTCACGTCGCCCCGGATGAACAGCGCGATCTGGCTGGCCAAGATGGCGACCATCAGCGCCACCACCACATAACGCGCCCAGATGGCCCAGGCGACCAGCGGGCGGAACAGATGGTCGCGCACCCAGCGAAAGCCCCGGTTCACCACCCGGTTGGGCCAGTCGTACCAGTGTTCCTTCGCTGAATGCGCAATGGCGTGGGACATGTGGTTGGGCAGGATCAGAAAGCATTCGACCAGCGAGGCGGCCAGCACCGCGATCACGGTAAAGGGAATGTCGCGGATCAGCTCGCCGAACCGGCCGCCGATGACGGTCAGGCCGAAAAAGGCGATCACCGTCGTGACGGTGGCGGCAAGGACTGGCATCGCCATGTGCCGGGCCGCGCGTTCAGCGGCAACCACCGGTGGCTCGCCCAGGCGGCGGGCGCGGAAATCGGCATGTTCGCCCACGACGATCGCGTCATCGACCACGATGCCCAGCGTGATGATCAACCCGAACAACGAGACCATGTTGATCGACAGCCCGCCGATATACATCAAGGCGATGGCAGCCGACATGGCCACCGGAATGCCTGCGGCCACCCAGAAGGCAATGCGGGCGTTCAGGAACAGAAACAGCAGGCCCACCACCAGGCCCAGCCCCATCAGGCCGTTGTCGATCAGGATGTCCAGCCGGTCGGTGATGGCCTGCGCGCGGGTACGGATCAGGTCGATCGTGATGCCTTCGGGCAGGGTGGCCTGCATCTCGGCCACCACGTCTTCGACCGTGTGCTGAATGCCGATCGCGTCGCCCAGGTTCGACCGGTCCACGCGGATCGACATGGCCGGGTTCTCGCCCACGAAATAGCTGCGGTTACGGGTCACCCCCTCGAGCCGGATTCGCGCCACGTCGCGCACCACCAGCTTGGACCCATCGGGATAGTTGCGCAGCACGATGCCCTCGATCTGTTCGGGGCTGCGCTTTTCGATCCCGGTGCGGATCCGGGCATTGGCCCCAGACACATCGCCCGCGGGGTTGACGGTGACTTCGGCGGCAATGGCGGCGGCGATCTCGGACATCGTGATGTCGCGGGCGATCAACTGCGCGGTGGGAACCTCGACCACGATGCGGGGTGCGGCCAGCCCCCGGATCGTGGTACGGGTCACGCCGGCCGCGAACAGACGGTTGATCAACTCGTCCGTCAGCCGGGCCAGCTGCTCGGCCTCAACGGGGCCGGTGATGACCACATCCGTCACCCGATCGCTCCACGCTGACCGCCGGATCGAGGGCTCTTCGGCGTCCTCGGGCAGGTTGGTGACGCTGTCGATGGCGGTGCGCACGTCTTCGATCGCGCGGGCCATGTCCCAGTTCGGTTCGAATTCCAGGGCGATGTTCGCGGTTCCCTCGCGCGAAGTCGCTTCGGTGGTGGCGACGCCATCGATCCCCTTCAGCGCGGGTTCGAGGATCTGGACGATGCCACTGTCCATGTCCTCGGGACCGGCGCCGTCCCATTCGACGTCGATTTCCACCCATTGCATCACGACATCGGGAAAGAACTGCGCCCGCATGTTCGGGGCCGCGGCCGCCCCCAGGACCAGCATCACCACCAGCAAAAGGTTGGCCACGGTCCGGTGCCGGGTGAAATAGCTCAGCAGGCCGCCGGCCGCATCCGGGATCCCGCGCATCATCGCGCTAGCCCCCCGTCCGGGTTTCCAGGCGCTGCACCAGTGACGCAGGCACCTTCGAGGCGGCCAACTGGTTCAGCACCCGGGTCTTGACCTCTTGCGGCATACGCTCACTGGCCTCGACTTGGGCCACCAGCCGCGCGCGCTGTTCATCGCTCAGCTCGACCATGTCGGGGTCGGCGGCCGCGCTGTCCTCGATGCGGACGGGGCGCACCCGGACACCGGCGCCTAGCAGCGGCGTGCGCGCCACCACCACTTCGCGCCCGGCAAGGCCCGCCCCGCGCAACAGAACCGCGTCACCCTGTCGGCGCACCAGCTCGACGGGTAGAACCGCAAGGCGGTCCTCGCCCTCGAGCACAAGCACCGTGCCCTGCGCATCCAGCGCCGAGGCCGGCAGGCGCACCACGTTTTCCAACGGCTGTTCCTGCACCGAGACGGTGACGAAATCGCCCGGCTTGAACCCCGTCGTCTGATCCAGCCGCGCAAAGATCAAACGCCCGGTCTGGCCTTCGCCAGCCGAGCCGCTGTCACGGCTGATGCGTCCGGTGGCGACCAGATCGGTCCCCGTCACCTCGAGCGAGACCGTGACCGGCGCCGTGATCAGCGCGCCCCGCTCGTCCAGCAGGCGCACATATTGCGCGGTGGACACCCGGAACGCGACCTCGAGCGCCTGCGGATCCACCAGTTCGGCCAGCTTTTCGTTCGCGGTCACCAGCCCGCCCTCGACCAGCGACACACCCGAAAGCGTGCCGTCGAACCCGGCCCGGATCGTCATGTCATCGACATCGCGTTCGGCCGCGTCCAAGGCGATCTGGGCGCGCGCCAGCAGCGTGGTCGCCTGATCGACCCGCGACTCGGCCTGGGCCAGCGCGATCCGGCGCGACAGAACCGTCTGGCGGGCCGAGGCGGCGGCCAGTTCCGCCTCTTCGACGCTGGCCGTTGCCCCGACCCCGCGCTCCAGCAGATCCTTCTGGCGCTGCAAGGCCCGTTCGCGCAGGTCGGATTGCGCCTGCGCGGCGCGCAGTTCGTCCTGCGCCAAAAGCAGCGCGCGTTCCGCGTCGCGCTGTTCGAACTGCGCATCCAGCAGATCCGAGCGCGCCCGTTCCAGCGCGGCCAAGGCATCGGCGGGGTCCAGTTGCACCAGAACCTCGCCGGCGCGGACTTCGCCGCCCTCTTCGAAATTCTCCGCCAGGCTGATCACGCGCCCGCCAAGCGCAGCCCGCAACTCCAGCCGGCGGCGGCTCTGGACCTGTCCGAAAGCCTCGAGATACGGGGTGGCCGTCGTCACCTCGGCCTTTTGCACGGTGACGGCGAATACCCGTTCGCGCGGGGGCGGCGGGGTGGAATCGCGGGTCATCACCTCTTGCACGGCACCGGTGATCAGTTGCGCGGCCACCAGCAGCAACGCCAACATCAGCGACGCCAGAAAGATACCGACAAGGCTTTGCCGCAGAAATCGCATCGATCATTCACTCCGGTCGCAGCAGGCTGCCATGCACACGAACGTAGCCTGACAGCAAAAAATGCCAAGCCACAAGGCAGTTAACCTACCTGAAACGCACGACCAGTCTACTTCCGTCGCAGATGTTCGTCCAATCTGGGCATGATTTCCACGAAATTGCAGGGGCGGTGGCGGTAATCCAGCTGTTTTTCGAGGATCCCGTCCCACGCATCCTTGCAGGCACCGGGGCTGCCCGGCAAGGCGAACAGATAGGTCCCGCCCGCCACGCCGCCCGTGGCCCGCGACTGCACCGCCGAGGTGCCGATCTTTTCCATCGAGATCAGGGTGAAAACGGTTCCGAAGGCCTCGATTTCCTTTTCGTAGACATCGCGGTGCGCCTCGACCGTGACGTCGCGCCCGGTCAGCCCCGTTCCGCCGGTCGAGATGACCACGTCGATCCGGGGGTCGGCGACCCAGGCGCGCAGCTGGTCGGCGATCTGGTCGCGTTCGTCCCGGATGATCTTGCGGTCGGCCAGGATGTGACCGGCGCGTTCGATCCGGTCGACCAGCGTCTGGCCCGACCGGTCCTCGGCCATGGACCGGGTGTCCGACACGGTCAGAACGGCGATGCGGACAGGGATGAACTCGATCGTTTCGTCGATGCGGGACATGGGTTCAGGTCCTTTCCATGACGGCCAGCCGCACCGCGAGCGCCGCGAAAACGCCGCCGCTGACCCAGCCCAGAATGCGCGAGGCGCGCGGGCTGGAGACCAGCACCCGCCCGGCTCCGCCGGCAAAGGCCCCAACCAAGCCGTTTACCACCAGCCCGCCGACGGCGATGATCGCGCCCAACGTCAGGAACTGCAGCAGGACCGACCCGCTGTCGGGCGAGACAAATTGCGGGATGAAGGCCAGCACGAACAGGATCACCTTGGGGTTGGTCAGGTTCACCAGCATCCCGTCGCGAAAGGCGAAACGCGTGGGCCGGGCCGGTGTCTCGGCCAAGATCGCCCCGTTGCGGATCGCGCCCCAGGCCAGATACAGCAGATACCCGACGCCCATCCAGCGGATCACGTCGAACAACCATGGCAGCGCCGCAACTGCTGCGCCCAGGCCCAGCCCGGCCAGCAGAACATGCACCATCAGACCCGCCGACACCCCGGCGCTGGCCACGACCGCCGGGCGCGCGCCCGAACGCAGGCCCTGCCCAAAACAAAACATCATGTCGGCCCCGGGCGTGAGGTTCAGCGCCAGGGCCGCCGGAACGAATGCCAGCAGCGTGGTGGCTTCAATCATGTCTCGACCTCGAACCAGTTGACCTTGGGGCCCAGGTTGGCCACCTGCGTGCGGCCGATCCTGCCGCGTGCGCCCCAGCTGTCGTGGATATGCCCGCAAAAGTTGAATTCGGGCTGAATCCGTTCGATTGCATCGCGCACCGCGACCGAGCCGACGGACAGTCCCTGCGATGTGACATCCCCGCAGGATTTAGGCGGCGAATGGGTGATCAGGATATCGGCCCCGTCGCAGCGGTTCAGCAGTTCTTCGGCCTCGGCCTCGGTCAGATCGCAGGACCAGTCTCCGAAGGGCGTGACCGGCACGCCGTAGCCCAGCCCGAACAGTTCAACGCCGTCCAACGTCATGCCCGACCCGTGCAGCACATGCACGCCGTCCGGCGCGGCCCGGGCCAGTTCCTCGGCGCTTTCGGCATTGCCGGGCACCAGAACCATTGGCGCCGAGATGCCCGACAGCATCTCCATCGCCTGATCCAGCCCTTGCCGCCCGTTGCAGTAATCTCCGGCCCCGATCACCAGATCCGTGTCCGCGCTGGCCGCTACCAGTTCGGCCGCCCTGTTGCGGGCCAAGTGCAGGTCGGAAAAGGCCAGTATCTTCATCTATTGCCCTCCAGAAACGCGCGCAGTTCCAACAGATCGGCCCAGGCCTGACGCTTGGCATGGGGTTGGCGCAACAGATAGGCCGGGTGCAGCATCGGCAGGACCGGCAGGTTCAGCGCCTGATCCCACTGACCGCGCAGCCGCGTGATGCCGCGTTTGCCCAGTACTGCCTGACAGCTGATGTTGCCCATCACCACCAGAACCTTCGGCTTGGCCAGGGCTACGTGCCGCTCCAGAAACGGCTGCATCATGGCAATCTCGTCCGGCCGAGGGTCCCTGTTTTGCGGCGGGCGCCAGGGCAGGACATTGGTGATGTAGACGTTTTGGGCGCGGTCCATATCGATCGCGGCCAGCATCCGATCCAGCAACTGCCCGGCGCGGCCGACGAATGGCTTGCCCACGCGGTCCTCATCACGGCCCGGAGCCTCGCCGACGATCATGACAGGCGCACCGGCGGTGCCGTCGGCAAAGACCAGGTGCCGCGCGCCGCGCTTCAGGTCGCAATGAGCGAACGCCTCCATCGCCGCGCGCAGTTGATCCAGAGACGATGCGGCCGCAGCCGACTTTTTCGCCTCGGCCACCGGGTCCAGCGCAACCGGCTTCTGCGGCGCGGCCTGAGGCGTAGCAGGTTTCCGCGCCTTGGGCGTCGTGTCCGGCAGGGCATAGCGATCGATCGGGGTGTCGACGATCGCGTCGGTCACACCCAGTTCGACCTGCCATTCCAGCAGGGCGCGCGCGGTAAAAGGATCAAGGGCCGATTCCATGCTCATCAATCTAACCAGCTTTGCGAGAAGGGAAAGCGAATTGGCCTTGCCTTGACCCGTTGCCCGACCGACCATGGCCCTGTCATGGTCCGAATGCTGAAACTCCTGTTGATTGCCCTGTTCGTCCTGCCGACAGGCACGGCCTTGGCCCAGTCGTTTCTCGATGATCGCGGACAATGCCGCGCGGGCCAGTTCCCGTGCGGTCTGAAATGCTGCTCGGTCGGCCAACGCTGCAGCTTTGACGGGTTCTGCATTCAGGCCGGGGGCACCTATTGCGGCGGCGGGCGGTCCTGCGGACCGTTCGAGAAATGCGTGGCCGGGGGCACCCGATGTGCACCGGCAGGGGCGAACAAATGCGCCTCGCGGCTGGATTGCCCCAGCGGGTCCTTCTGCAACGGGCGCCGCGAATGCGAGCGCAGTTCGCCAGACTTCGACCCCTCACCGAAACCGGCAACGCCCTGCGACGACGGGCGGACCTGCGCACCCGGCTCGACCTGCCTGCCCGGCGGAGGTTGCACGCGCCCGGGCTGGTACCTGTGCGAAGAGACCGGATCGCAATGCCGCACCGGGTTCAAATGCTCGGCCAATCAAGGCTGCGTGCCCAGAAAGGCCGTCGATTGCGGATACGGCAAGTGGTGCAAACCCGGCGAGCGGTGCCTGCCCGAAGGCGGATGCGAGAAACTGCCAGATGGGGACTGAGTCCAGTTGCCCCGACGCGCTGTGCTTTCTATAAGCGGCGCGACTGTCAGACAGGAGCCCGGCCCATGCGTTTCGCCCATCGTCACCTACTTGGCATCGAGCATCTGTCCCAATCCGACATCACCGCCATTCTGGACCTGGCCGAAAAATACGTCGATCTAAACCGGCAATCGGCCAAGCACTCGGACGTTCTGGCGGGGCTGACCCAGATCAACATGTTCTTCGAAAACTCAACCCGCACGCAGGCCAGTTTCGAACTTGCGGGCAAGCGTCTGGGCGCGGATGTGATGAACATGGCGATGCAGGCCAGCTCGATCAAAAAGGGCGAGACCCTGATCGACACGGCGATGACGCTGAACGCGATGCATCCCGACCTGCTGGTGGTGCGGCATCCGCATTCGGGCGCGGTGGATCTGCTGGCCCAGAAGGTCAACTGCGCGGTGCTGAACGCCGGTGACGGGCGGCACGAACACCCAACGCAGGCGCTGCTGGATGCGCTGACCATCCGCCGGGCCAAGGGGCGGCTGCACCGGTTGAACGTGGCGATCTGTGGGGATGTCGCCCATTCCCGCGTGGCGCGGTCAAACCTGATCCTGCTGGGCAAGATGGAAAACCGCATCCGCCTGATCGGCCCACCGACGCTGGTGCCCGCGCAATTCGCCGAATTCGGGGCCGAGATCTATGACGACATGACTGAAGGCCTGCGCGACGTGGACGTTGTGATGATGCTGCGCCTTCAGAAAGAGCGGATGGATGGTGGGTTCATCCCGTCGGAACGGGAATACTATCACCGCTATGGCCTGGACGCCGCCAAGCTGGCGCTGGCCAAGCCGGACGCCATCGTGATGCATCCCGGCCCGATGAACCGCGGCGTCGAGATCGACGGGACGCTGGCCGATGACATCAACCGCTCGGTCATCCAGGAACAGGTCGAGATGGGCGTCGCCGTGCGCATGGCCGCGATGGAACTGCTGGCCCGCAACTTAAAGGAGGCGGCATGAGAGATCTGACCCTATCCGCTGGCGAGCGCGGCGTGATCCGCCTGTTCGCGCTGGACATGCGCCCCGAAGAGGCGAAGTTCCTGCGCGAACCCGGCGCGGCGGATCAGGTCCTTGGGGTCTCGGGGCTGGACCCCGAGCAGATCGACGTCTTTCCGGTGTCCGACCTCGAGGATCTGGGCCTCTACGGCTATCTCAGCGAGGGCTGCGGCGTCTCCGAGGACCAGCTGGACCGGGCCAAGCTGGAGCCGGTCGACGGCTGGGTTCTGGTGCTGCGCAGCGCCGCTCTGGGTGGGCGCGCGGCCACATTGGACCCCGACCCGCGCCTGCGCCTGATCGGCCTTTACACCGAAGAGGCCACGAACTGGACCGGCGGCACTATCGCGACCGAAAGCGCGAGACCGTACTCGGCCGCGCCGGACCCGGTTTCGAGCGAGCAACCCCGCCGGACGGGATCGGCCATACTTGCCCTGATCATACTGCTGGTCATCGGAGGTGCTCTGTGGCTGATCCTGTGATCTTTGCGCCGGACAAGGGCGCCTATGTCCGCACCAACGCCTGGCTGGCCGCGGGCGCGATGGCGGGCGCGATGTTCGTGCTGTGGCTGATCGGCAATCCCTATGTCTGGACCGGCGCCCCGGCCGGTCTGGCGGCGGTGGGCGTCCGGGCGTGGTACCTGGCGTCGGAGGAACTGGCGACCAACTGGCAGATGACCAACACCACCCTGACCGGCCCCGGCGGACGCAGCGTGCCGCTGAAGCAGATCGCGGCCGTGAATATCATGGGCAGCTTCGTGCAGATCGTCACCAAGGGCGGCGACAAGCACCTGATCAAGTACCAGACCGACCCGGCCGCCACCAAAGCCGCGATTGAAAGGGCAATGGCATGACCAACCTGATCTTCACCAACGCCCGCCTTATCGACCCCGAAGCCGGAACCGACGCGCTGGGCTGGCTGCACGTGGCCGATGGACGGATCGTGGTCAGCGGGGGCGGTTCGGCGCCCGCAGCGGACGCGCAGATGATCGATTGCGGCGGCCAGTGTCTGGCCCCCGGAATCGTCGATATCGGCGTCAAGGTCTGCGAGCCGGGCGAGCGACACAAGGAAAGCTACAAATCCGCGGGCCTTGCCGCCGCGGCCGGTGGCGTGACCACAATGGTCACCCGACCCGACACCCTGCCTGCGATCGACACGCCGGAAACGCTCGAATTCGTCACCCGCCGCGCCCAGGCTGACACGCCCGTGAACGTGCTGCCCATGGCCGCCCTGACCAAGGGCCGCGACGGGCGCGAAATGACCGAGATCGGGTTTCTGATGGATGCGGGTGCGGTGGCCTTTACCGACTGCGACCATGTGGTGGCCGATACCAAGGTGTTTTCCCGCGCGCTGACCTATGCCCGGGCCTGCGGCGCGCTGGTCATCGCCCACCCGCAGGACCCTGGCCTGAGCCACGGGGCCGCCGCCACCAGCGGCAAGTTCGCCGCCTTGCGCGGTCTGCCAGCCGTTTCGCCTATGGCCGAACGCATGGGGCTGGACCGCGACATCGCCTTGCTGGAAATGACCGGCGCCGCCTATCACGCCGATCAGATCACCACGGCCCGCGCCCTGCCCGCGCTGGAGCGGGCCAAGCGCAACGGGCTGGACATCACCGCCGGCACCTCGATCCATCACCTGACACTGAACGAACTGGACGTGGCGGACTATCGCACCTTCTTCAAGGTCAAGCCGCCGCTGCGCTCCGAGGATGACCGGCAGGCGGTGATCGAGGCCGTGCGCTCCGGCCTGATCGACACGATCAGTTCGATGCACACGCCGCAGGACGAAGAAAGCAAACGGTTGCCGTTCGAAGAGGCGGCCTCGGGCGCGGTGGCGTTGGAAACCCTGCTGCCGGCTGCGCTGCGCCTGTATCATGCCGATCAACTGGACCTTCCGACCCTGTTCCGGGCCATGGCGCTGAACCCGGCGAAACGACTGGGGCTGGACTGCGGCCGCCTGAGCGCGGGCGCCCCGGCCGATCTGGTGCTGTTTAACCCGGATGTGCCCTTCGTGCTGGACCGGTTCACGCTGAAATCGAAATCGCAGAACACGCCGTTTGACGGGCAGCGGATGCAGGGTAAGGTCACCGCAACCTACGTTGCAGGCAAAGAAATCTACCGGAGACCCTGATGCCCCCTCTCGACAGCACGACGACCCAACTGATCATCTGGGCCGCGATCGGATACCTGATGGGGTCCATCCCCTTCGGTATGCTTGTCGCGCGCCTGATGGGGTTGGGCAACCTGCGCAAGATCGGATCGGGCAATATCGGCGCCACGAATGTTCTGCGCACCGGGAACAAAGCGGCGGCCGCGCTGACCCTGCTGTTCGATGCGGGCAAGGGCGCGCTGGCGGTTCTTCTGGCTCGGGCGCTGGCTGGCGAGGACGCAGCGCAGATCGCGGCGCTGTCGGCTTTTGTCGGCCATTGCTACCCGGTCTGGCTCGGCTTCAAGGGCGGCAAGGGTGTGGCCACCTTTCTGGGTCTTTGGTTGGCGCTGGACTGGCGGGTCGGCGTTGCTTGCTGCCTGACCTGGCTGGTGGCGGCGATGATCTGGCGGATTTCATCCATCGGTGCCCTTGCGGCGGCGGCGCTGTCGACCATCTGGATCACCCTGCTGACCAACGGCGCCACCTTTGCCCTTGGCGCGGTGCTGACGCTGTTAGTCTACTGGCGGCACCGTGAAAACCTGGCCCGCATCAAGGCCGGAACCGAACCCAAGATCGGCAAATCCTAGCGCCGTCTGCCCGTCCACGGCCCAATCACGTTTGATTGCTTTGAACGTGATCGGCGCCTTTCCCACCTGAGGTGTCGTGACACCCGATCACCGGGCGCACGATACGCAATTTCGGAGCCGGAACACCCGCGCGTGGACATGCCGGGCTGGCCCGATCAGGAAAGGTGGAACCATGAACAAGATCAAATCCCTGTTGGGCGGCGTGGCGCTGTCGGTCGCAATAGCAAGCTCGGCCCTGGCGGCCGGGGTCGAAATCAACGCCTCGTCGACCGGTCTGGCCATGCAGGGCTATGACCCGGTGGCCTATTTCACCGAAGGCGAGGCGACCAAGGGCAGCTACAAGATCACGGCCCTGCACAACGACGCGCTGTACCGCTTCGCGACCGAGGAACACAAGGCAGCCTTCGAGGCCAACCCCGAGGCATATCTGCCGGCCTATGGCGGCTATTGCGCATTCGGGGCCGCGATGGGCTTCAAGTTCGACGGGGATCCCACCTATTGGAAGATCGTCGACAACAAGCTGTACCTGAACCTGTCGGAAGACATCCAGCAACGCTGGGAAGGCGACATTCCCGGCTTTGTCGAAAAAGCCAGCGCAAACTGGGACACCATCGCCGACAAGGATCCGGCCGAACTGCAGCAATAATCCGCTGACACCCCGGCGGCAGTTCGCCACTGCCGCCGGGCGTTGCTTGAAAGCCGTGTGCGCAGGTCCTTTTATTTTCAATGAAGCCAGCACATTTCTTGCCCAAAAGGGCGCGTCATATGGCCCGAGCGTCAGACCAGATTGATCCACGGCCGGCGACCGGCCGTATACGATTTCACGGACCGCCGGCGACCTGTGGCCGCGGCACATCATTTGACTGAAAGGAACGAAGATGACGGGAAAATTGGCACTTCTTTCTACGGTTGCGACCTTGGCTGCCAGCACCGCGATGGCGCAATCCTCGGGCGATTGGACCGGTTTCTACGGCGGCGCGCAGATCGGCTATGCCGATATTGGCACCAGCCTGTCCGGGGTCGATGGCGACGGCGTGATCGGCGGTATCATCCTGGGCTACGACTATGATCTGGGCGATTGGGTCGTCGGCGGCGGATTCGACTATGACTGGTCGGATGTGGATCTGTCGGGGGCCGCGACGGTCGAGGATGTCTGGCGACTGAAAGCCCGTGCCGGCTACAAGGTTAACCCGCAGGGCCTGCTGTACGGCGTGGCCGGGTACGCCGAGGCCGGTACCGACACACTGGGCAGCGACGACGGCTGGTTCATCGGCGCAGGCTATGAACAGATCATCGTTCCGAACGTCTCGATCGCGGGCGAAATTCTGTACCACGAATTCGACAATTTCAATTCGACCGGCGTGGACGTGGACGCCACGACGTTCCAGATCCGCGCGGCCTACCGGTTCTGACCCCTCCCCCGAAATCGAAAGGCCCGGCCAGATGCGCCGGGCCTTTTTCATGGCAGCAGGATCGTGCTGCCGGTGGTCTTGCGCGCCTCGAGCGCGCGATGCGCCTCGGCCACTTCATCCAGCGCAAACCGCTGGTCGATGTGGATCTTGACCTCGGCGCCGGTGACCTTGTTGAACAACCGGCGGGCCATTGCCTGACAAACCGCGTGGTCGGCGATGTGGGTGAACAGCGTTGGGCGGGTGATCTTCAGAGATCCTTTCTTCGCCAGAATCCCGATGTCGAATAGCGGCACCGGGCCGGAGGCATTCCCGAACGAGATCATCATACCCAGCGGCTTGAGGCAGTTCAGCGACCCGTTGAACGTGTCGGCCCCGATCGAATCCATCACCACATCGACACCTTTGCCGCCGGTGATTTCGGCCACGCGGGATTCGAAATCTTCGGTGCGATAGTTGATGCAATGGGTCGCACCGTTGAACATCGCCAACCGACACTTGTCGTCGGTGCCCGCGGTCCCGATCAGCTTGATGCCTTCGGACTTGGCCCACTGACAGGCGATCAGGCCCACGCCCCCGGCAGCGGCGTGGAACAGGACCGTGTCGCCCCGCTTGAGCGGCGTGGTGCGGTGGAACAGATATTCGACCGTCAACCCCTTGAGCATCATTGCCGCCGCCGTCTCGAATGAAATCCCGCCCGGCAGCGGGCAGACTTGGGCCGCCGGCATCACCCGCGCCTCGCAATAGGCGCCCGGCGGCATGGCGGCATAGGCCGCGCGCTGGCCGGGTTGCAAATGGGTTACCCCCTCGCCCACGGCCTCGATGACACCGGCGCCCTCCATGCCCAGCGCATGCGGCAGGTCTAGCGGATACAGGCCCGAACGTTGGTAGACATCGATGAAATTCAACCCGCAGGCATGGTGCCGGATCAGAACCTCCCCCGGCCCGGGATCGCGCAGAGGCCTGTCCTCGATCTTCAGAACCTCGGGGCCGCCGGTTTCATGGATGACTACGTTACGCGCCGATTGCTGCATGCTCACCTCCTGAAAACTGCTGCCAAGCTAACATGCCTGCGCCACAGGGCAATCACCCGATCTCGGAACAGTGAAGTGCATGACTGCCGGAATGTGGTAAATTGAAATAGGGCGTTGCCGGGTCATCCGGCCACGGGCAATCCGATGCCGGATGCATTCCGCGGCGCGAATGGGCCAAGGAAAGGGATCAAGATGGCAAAAACGATCGGCAATCCAGTCAGTTGGGCCGCCCGCAATCTGGGTGCGACCACCGAGCATATCGCGGAAAACGTCACAGGCATCGGCAGCGCGGACACACGGCACCTGCCGCAGGTGCGCAGGCTGACCCTGCAGGACCTGCGGGCCTGCCTGAAGGCCGGGTACGAGGATTTCAAGGCGGGCCGCGCCGACGCGATCTTCATCGTCCTGATCTATCCGATCGCCGGGCTGGTGATGTTCGGGCTTGGCATGCAGGCCGACATGGTACCGCTGCTGGCCCCGCTGATCGCGGGCTTTGCCCTGATCGGACCGGTGGCGGCCCTTGGCCTGTACGAAATCAGCCGCCGACGCGAACAGGGGTACGAGGTGCATTGGCTGGACGCGTTCGGCGTGTTCCGCTCGCCGTCACTGGGCGCGATCCTGGCGCTGGGCTTCTACCTGGTGATGTTGCTGCTGGTGTGGCTGGCGGCGGCGCATGCGATCTTCTTGCACACGATGGGGCCACAAGCGCCAACGGCGCTGGGCCCGTTCCTGACGCAGGCCGTCACCACAAGCGCGGGCTGGACCATGATCCTGGCCGGTACCCTGGTGGGCTTTGGCTTTGCGCTGGTTGCGCTGGCCATCAGCGTGGTCAGCTTTCCCCTGCTTCTGGACAGAAAGGTCGGCCTGCCGGTGGCCGTCGTCACCTCGGTCCGGGTACTGCGGCGCAACCCCAGGGTCATTTTGACCTGGGGATGCATCGTGGCCGCATTTCTGGTGCTTGGTGCGCTTCCGCTGATGCTGGGGCTGATCGTGGTGATCCCGGTTCTGGGTCACGCCACCTGGCACCTGTACCGCCGGGCCGTCGCCTGAAGCACGCGGGGCTGCCGCCCTCAGCCCGAAACCTTCAAAACGATTTTGCCGATATGGCCCGAGCTTTCCATCCGCGCATGCGCAGCCGCCGCTTCGGCCAAATCGAACTCGCTGTCCATGACCGGCGCAACCTTGCCCGCCGCCAGCAGCGGCCAGACCGCCTCGCGCAGGTCCTGCGCGATCCGGGCCTTGGCCAGGTCGCTTTGCGGGCGCAGGGTGCTGCCGGTCAGGGTCAGACGCTTGACCATCATCAGGGCAAAGTTCAATTCGGCCACCGGCCCCTGCAGAAAAGCGATCTGGACCAGCCGCCCATCCTCGGCCAGCGCCTTGACGTTGCGGGGGATATAGTCGCCGCCCACCATGTCGAGGATCAGGTCGGCCCCGCCCTCGGCCCGCAGGACGGCCACGAAATCCTCGGTCTTGTAGTTGATCGCTTTTTCCGCTCCCAGCGCCACGCAGGCCGCGCATTTCTCGTCAGACCCGGCGGTGGCAAAGACCCGGGCGCAGAACGCGTTGGCCAACTGGATCGCGGTGGTGCCGATACCGCTGGAGCCGCCATGCACCAGGAACCGCTCGCCCGCCCTGAGCCCGCCGCGGGTGAAGACGTTGGACCAAACGGTAAAGAAGGTTTCGGGCAAGCAGGCGGCCTCTTTCAAGCCCATGCCGGTGGGCACCGGCAGACAATGCGCAGCGGGCGTGGCGACATATTCGGCATAGCCGCCACCGGGCAGCAGCGCGCAGACCTTGTCACCCAGGGCCAGACCCGAGACCCCCGCGCCGATGGCGACCACCTCGCCCGACGCCTCGAGCCCCGGAAGATCGCTGGCCCCCGGCGGCGGATCGTAGGCCCCGGCCCGCTGCAACGCATCAGGGCGGTTGACGCCGGCATAGGCCACTTTCAGAACCACCTGACCATGGCCGGGGTCGGGTATGGGGCGTTCGGTCAGTTGCAGAACATCCGGGCCGCCCGGCGAGGTGATCTCGACAGCGCGCATCAACTTGGTCATCGGCAAATCTCCTTTGCGCAACTGGTATCAGTCAAATCGGCAAAGGCCCAGCGGGAACAGCCGCTTACTTGCGCGGGTGCAGCATGCCCGGCAGGTCGGCGCGCATCCGGATCGGAGCCCGCACCTGGCCCGCCAGCCAGTTGGGAACGGCCAGAAACGGCTTGAGAAGCGGGTTCTTGTTCACCTGCGCCTTGAGCTTTTCGAACTGCATCACGTTTTCGATGCGACGGTCCAGAAATTCCCATGTGCGCTGATGGTCGGGGCTGTCATCGCCCAGCCAGAACAGCACGGTCGAGGAATATACCCCCGAAAGCGTCGCGCGTTTAGTGTACCAGTTCACGTCTTCGGACGTGTCGCCCAGCGCATCCCAGATCAGGTCACAGGTGCCCCAGACCGCCTTGGCGCCGTCACCGGCATACATGGGCAGGGAAAACAGGGCCACGCCCCGGCGCACGGCCTCTTTGTCGGGAACCGCCTGCAGGCGGAACCGAACCGCCGCCGCGATCCGGTCGCGAAACTTCAGATCGCTCAGATCCTCGGATTTCAGCCGTTCCAGCATCGCCGCATCGCCCCGGTCGTGAAAGGCCAAGGCCAGATCAACCGCACCGCGCGGACAGATCGCGCGCGCCAGCCCCTCGTCCAGGCCACAGTCGGCAATCGCCGCGCGAAAACTGGTGTCCGACCATCCGTCAAAGGGCACATGGGTCAGGATGGCGTCCAGCAACTGCTGCTTGGCGTCCTCATAGATCACGGTCATGGCGGCTCTCCAACTGTCTGGCATAGTACTAGACAAGTTAGGTCCGCTTTGCTATACGGCCAATTCCTGCAATTTCCTTGCAACTCGAACTTAGAAAGGTGGTGACAACCACATGCAGGTTAGTGTTCGCGACAACAATGTCGATCAGGCGCTCCGTGCCCTGAAGAAAAAGCTGCAGCGCGAAGGCGTGTTCCGTGAAATGAAGCTGAGGCAGCATTTCGAGAAACCGTCCGAGAAAAAAGCGCGCGAGAAAGCTGAAGCGATCCGCCGTGCCCGCAAACTGGCACGCAAGAAAGCCCAGCGCGAAGGTCTGCTCTGAGCAAACCTCCTCCAGCTTTGGATGACACTATTGACGACCCCCGAGGCCTTGCCCGGGGGTTTGTCGTTTGCGATTGCCGAATCTGACCGCATTCCTTGTCATGCCCGGTGCAACAGCGGGGCAACGCGCATAGGCAGATTGCCGCACATTGCCGCGCATGTCTGAGTGGTGATCTGCCCAGCGGCGATTTCAGCAGGCTTTCTGCGTTCCATCGTCAAATTGTCGCCACTATGGTCCGGCCAGAATAGGCCCGAGTCACTGGAGACGGAACTTTGTCAGTCGCGAGCAACCTTGAACGGCAGATGCTGGACCTCATCAATGCCGAACGCAGCAGTCGAGGTCTTGCTCCTGTCCAACTCGAGCTGCGCCTGAATGACGCGGCCGAAGACCACAGCCGCTGGATGCTGCATGTGGACCAGTTCAGCCACACCGGCGCCGGCGGGTCGGACCCGTGGGACAGGATGGCCAGCGCCGGGTTTTCGTTTTCGGGCAGTTGGCGCGCGACCGAAAATATTGCATGGCAAAGCGTGCGCGGAGCCCCCGGGCTGAGCGACGACGTGCAGGACCTGCATACCGCCTTGATGAACAGCCCCGGACATAGGGCGAATATTCTGGACCCCAATGTCACGGTTGTCGGAATCGGCATCGAACTGGGCAAGTACCTGCACAATGGCGTCAACTATGACGCGGTCATGGTGACGCAAAATTTTGCGCGCACTGCGGCGCCTGTCCAACTGGATACCGGTACCGCCCCAACACCGCCCGCCCCGACGGACCCACAGCGTCAGATCGTCGCCGCGGGGACGGTGGGCAGCGACGGCGACGACTGGCTGGTTCTGCAAGCCGGAGATTCCGGACGCATCGATGGCGGTGCCGGCGACGACATAGTGATCGGGCAATCCGGGCGCGATGTCCTGATTGGGCGCAACGGGGCGGACACGCTGAACGGGCGTGGCGGCAACGACCTGATCGCGGGCGGATTCGGCGACGACCGGATCAACGGCGGCGACGGCAATGACGTGCTCAAAGGACACGGCGACAACGACCGGCTGGTCGGCGCGGCCGGCACCGATCGCCTGCTGGGTGGCGGCGGAAATGACCTTCTGCATGGCGGCGCGGGCAATGATCTGCTGCTCGGCGCGACAGGAGACGACCGGTTGGTCGGAAGCAGTGGCAATGACAGGCTGGTCGGCGGCGGAGGGGCTAACACCCTGGTCGGCGGTGGCGGATCGGATCAGTTCGTCTTTTCCAGCGGCATCGACCGGGTCATCGATTTTGGCGCCGGCGATTTTGTCGATCTGCGCGGCAGCGACGCAATCGCCAACTATGCCGATCTGATGAACAACCACGCCGTTCAGTCAGGCAACGACATGATGATCGACGATGGTCTGGGCCACCAGATGATATTGGAAGACATCCTTCTGGCAGACCTCGGACGCGGCGATTTCCTGTTTTGATCCCGTGAGAGGCGCGCCCCGGATCGGGGCGGTCCATCAATAGATTTTGGGCACGTACAACTCGTCGGGCAGCACACGGCGCTCGTATTCGGGGTTGTATTTGCGGTCGGGCAGCGTGACCTTTTCGTGCGGGACGTCCTCATACGGGATCTTGGTCAGAATGTGCTCCATGCAGTTCAGGCGCTCGCGCTTCTTGTCGTTGCCTTCGACGATGTACCAAGGCGCCTCGGGGATGTTGGTACGGAACAGCATGTCCTCCTTGGCCTTGGTGTAGTCCTCCCAGCGGATGCGCGATTCAAGGTCCATCGGCGACAGTTTCCATTGCTTCATCGGGTCGTGGATCCGCATCAGGAACCGCAGCTGCTGTTCCTCGTCGGTGATCGAGAACCAATATTTCAGCAAGATGATGCCGGACCGGACCAGCATCCGCTCGAATTCGGGAACGTCCTGAAAGAACTGTTCCACCTGGTCTTCGGTGGCAAAGCCCATCACCCGCTCGACCCCGGCGCGGTTGTACCAGGACCGGTCGAACAGCACGATCTCGCCCGCGGCCGGCAGGTGCGGCACATAGCGCTGGAAATACCACTGGCTCTGTTCGCGCCGGCTGGGGGCCGGCAGCGCGACGACCCGTGCGACGCGGGGGTTCAGGCGCTGGGTGATTCGCTTGATCACACCCCCCTTGCCCGCCGCATCGCGGCCTTCGAACAGAATGCAGACTTTGGCGCCGGTATGCTGAACCCAGTCCTGTACCTTGATCAATTCGGCCTGAAGGCGCAGCAGGTTGCGGAAATAGACCCGGCGATCCAGCATGTCGGGGTGCTGCTCGCGGTAGATCTTGCGCACCTCCATCGACAGCATCGGCTCGCTGAACTCGATCTCGATATCCTCGTCCAGCGTGTCCTGAAGCTCGGCCTCCAGCCAGTCGGGGGTGTCGTCGTCGGCGTCGCGGCCGTTTTCATTCTGGTCGGCCAACGGGGTTTGTTGTTCTTCTTCGGCCATTGGGCTGCTCCTTGTCTTTCGTGGCTGCGGGTCTTAGCCATCCCATGTAACCGGGACATGACGCGGCGACCGCTACCGCCGGACCCCGATCTTGGCCCGACCGCCCGGCGGATACAACCGCCGCCGGCCGCGCTCAGACCGGCAAAGCCGTGGTCTTGAACACCGTCCGCAACGCGAACGAACTTTGCATCTGCGCCACGCCCGGCAACCGAGACAGATACTGGCGGTGGATGCGCGCGAAATCCTCGGTGTTTTCGGCCACGACCTTCAGCACATAGTCGGCGGTTCCTGCCATCAGGTGGCACTCCAGCACGTCGGGGATGCGCCGCACCGCCTTCTCGAAAGCCTCCAGAACCTCTTCCGCCTGACCCTGCAGGGTGATTTCGACGAACACGGTCGTCGGAACGCCCAGCTTGCGCGCGTCCAGCAGGGCGACATAGTCGCGGATATAGCCGTCGGCCTCCAGCCGCTGCACCCGACGGTGACAGGCCGAGGGCGACAGGTTGACCTGTTCGGACAGTTCCGCATTCGACATCCGCCCCTTGCGCTGCAGAGCAGCCAGAATCTTTCGGTCGGTCGCATCCAGGCTCATTGGCGCACTTTCTTTGCAAGTTTGTCTAAGTCTATCGAATATTGTCCCGCATTTTAGTTCGAATGCGCATCGAGTTTCACAAAAATTGCGCCACAAACTGCACATAATTTGTGCAGTTTGTGAACGGAGAGCCCAATGAAAATCGGTTGCCCAAAAGAAATCAAACCGCAGGAGTTCCGCGTCGGCATGACCCCGAACGCCGCGCAGGAGGCCGTCGCGCGCGGGCATGAGGTCATCATCGAACGCGGCGCCGGCCTGGGGTCGGGGTTTGACGACGATGCCTATGTCGCCGCCGGTGCCCGCATCGTGGACACTGCCGCCGAGGTCTTCGCCACCGCCGAGATGATCGTCAAGGTCAAGGAACCCCAGGCGGTCGAACGCAAGATGCTGCGCGAAGGCCAGGTGCTGTTCACCTATCTGCACCTCGCCCCCGACCCCGAACAGACCAAGGATCTGTTGGCGTCGGGCTGCACCGCGATCGCCTATGAAACCGTGACCGATGCCAATGGCGGGCTGCCTCTCCTGGCGCCGATGTCCGAAGTCGCCGGACGCCTGGCCCCGCAGGTCGGCGCGTGGACGCTGCAAAAGGCTAATGGCGGGCGCGGCGTGTTGATGGGCGGCGTGCCCGGCGTGGGGCCGGCCAAGGTCGTGGTGATCGGCGGCGGGGTGGTCGGCACCCACGCGGCCCGCATCGCTGCCGGGATGGGCGCGGATGTCACGGTTCTGGACCGCTCGCTGCCGCGGCTGCGGTATCTGGACGATGTGTTCCGCGGCCAGTTCAAGAACCAGTACTCGACCGCCGGCGCCACGGCCGAGCTGATCCGCGATGCCGACATGGTGATCGGCGCGGTTCTGATTCCGGGCGCGGCCGCGCCGAAACTGATCAGCCGCGCTCAGCTGTCGACCATGAAGCCCGGCGCGGTTCTAGTGGACGTGGCCATCGACCAGGGCGGGTGTTTCGAAACATCGAAACCCACCACCCATGCCGACCCGATTTACGAGGTCGACGGCATCATGCACTACTGCGTGGCCAACATGCCGGGCGCGGTCGCCCGCACCTCGACCATCGCCCTGGGCAACGCAACCATGCCCTTCATGCTGGCTCTGGCCGACAAAGGCTGGCGGCAGGCCTGCCAGGACGACCCGCACCTGCTGGCCGGGCTGAACGTCCATGCCGGGCAGTTGACCTACTACGCCGTCGGCAAGGCGCTGGGGATCGACGTGGTTTCCCCGTCGGTTGTAATCAAGGGCTGATCCCGCCTCGGCCAGAAACAACGGCGCCGCGCGAAACGCGCGGCGCCACGCCCAACCGAAACAGGGCATTTCCAATGCCCGACTGACGGGCGGGAGCGCTCAGCCCTCTTTGTGGATCTCCACCGAATGCGGATAGGGGATCGAGATGCCCTTGGCATCGAACGCCTCTTTCACCGCCTTGGTCAGATCGAACTTGACGTCCCAATAGTCGGCGGCGGCACACCAAAGGCGCGCGGTCAGATCGACCGAGCTGTCGCCCAGATTGGTCACCCGCACCCAGGGCTCGGGGTCGGCATGAACGCGGCCATCCGCCTTTGCGACATCCAGAATGATCTTCATCGCCTCGTCGGCGCTGTCGCCATAGTCGATCCCGAACACCAGGTCGACGCGCCGCGTATCATGGGCCGAGTAGTTGGTGATGATCGACCCCCAGGCCTGACCGTTCGGTACGATGATCTGCACGTTGTCCGGCGTCACCAGTTCGGTGGTGAACAGATTCAGGTCTTTCACCGTTCCCGCCGTCCCGCCGATATCGACAAACTGACCCAGCTTGTAAGGCCGGAACACGACCAGCATCACACCGGCGGCAAGATCGCTGAGCGTACCTTGCAGCGCAAGACCGATCGCCAGCGAGGCGGCGCCCAGAATGGCCACGATGCTGGTTGCCTGAATGCCGAAGATGCCAAGTACGGCGACCAGGACAATGGCCAAGATCACCCATTTGACCGTACTGGCGGCGAAATTCCCAAGGGTCGGGTCTATCTGCGGGGTCCGGTTGATACGATTTCGGACAACGCCCGAAATCGACCCCGCAGCGATCCACCCTAAAACAAGAACGATCAGCGCCTTGCCCGCGCTGATCACCAACGGCCACGCCTGGCCCGCCATATCCATTGCTTGATCCATCTGTCCCCTCCCGTCTGTTTCGGAACGGCAACCCCGAACGGGTTGCCGAAAGCGCACTTATGTTTTCAAAGCGTCGCGGATCTCCATGAGAATATCCAACTCGCTGGGTCCTGCCGGCGCCTCTTCGGCTGACTCTTCTTGTTTCGCAGCGGCATCCTTCACCCGGTTCACCATCTTGACCAGAAGGAAGACCACCCAGGCGATGATCAAAAAGTTGATGACCGCCATGATGAACGCCCCATAGGCAAAAATCGAAGCGCCGGTTTCCCTCGCAGCCTCGAGGCTGGCACCTTCCGGAACATCGCCGGCCAGAACGGCATAGTTGTTGGTAAAGTCGACGCCACCCGTGAACAGCCCGATGAGCGGGTTGATCAGATCGCCGACCAGCGAAGTGACGATTGCGGTAAAAGCTGCCCCGATGATGATACCGACAGCCATATCCATGACATTGCCCTTGGCAACAAATGATTTGAATTCCTCGAGCATTTCGTCCCCGTGCGTTTCAATTCGCGCATATACGCATCATTCGATATCTCTTTTCCACGAACCTTGTGCAGTATTTCATGGGAAACAGCACAAACTTTTCCCCAAAATGCATCTTTTGGGCATCGTTCATGCTTGGGGCGCACGGCCGAATTGCAGAACCAAAAAATCCTCCGGACCGAGATGCAGCCCGGGCTGCCGACTGTCGCCGCGGCCAGCCTGTAAATATACCGAACACGTGTCGGGCTGCAGCCTCTGTTCCGGTCAACCGGGCAGCTTCCCGGTCAGAACATATCGCAGGATCTCGACCACCTGGCGCGGCTCTTCGGCCACCGCTAACGCGGCAGCATCGACCTCTTTCAGCGCATGTTGATGTTCGGGGCCGTGCAGCACGATGATCGACTTGCCCAAGGCGGCAGCATAGCCCGCATCAAAAGCCGCGTTCCACTGTTTGTACTTGTCCCCGAACCGCACCACGACGACATCGGCATCGGCGATCCCCTTGCGGGTTCGGATCGCGTTGACCATCGCGCCTTTGTGGTCGTGCCAGTACTTGTTCGGCTCGGCCCCCAGAATGGCGACTCCGCAATCGTCGCTGGCCGCATGATCGGTCACTGGGCTGTTGAACGTGACGTCCAACCCTTGCGCGCCTTCGATGATCTGTTCGCGCCAATCCGTGTGGATCTCGCCCGACAGGTAGACATTCAATCCCATTGCAGCCTCCTCATTTTGCTTCTGGCCCTGTTTACTGCCCAATCCCGCAAAGCCCAACGCGGAAGTTGCCTGCCGATGCGGCGCTGGCTTCACAGCTTGCGGGCCACCAGATAGCGCGAGGGCGGTTTCGCCGGGAAATTCCCGCTTTCGATGATCTCGAACCCGGCCCTTTCAATGGTCGTTTCCAGCGTCTTGATGTCGAACTGGCTGACGAATGGCGCCTTGCCCAAAAGCTGCATGACCGGCAGCAGCAGCTTCAGCAAGCCGAACTTGAACCCCAAACCACCTTGGGCAAGACACGGCGTTTTTGAAATGAACAGGCCGCCGGGTTTCAACACCTCATGAACCCCGGCCAGCGTCGCGTCGAGATCCCGGATCAGGTGTAGCAGATTGAACGCCATTACCACATCAAAGGTCCCATTCGGGGGGCGGTTCGCGTCTGCCTCGACAAAGACGACGTTTTCGATCTGCTCCTCTTGGGCCAGCCTCTGCCCCACGGCCAACATGCCTGGAGAGACATCGCTCGCCGTGATCGTAGCCGCATGGCGGGACAGCCGAAGCGCGGTGCGCCCCGTTCCGCAGCCCAGTTCCAGCACCTGATCGGTCGGCTTCAAATAGGACACCGTGCGTTGCAACGTGTGCTCGTAGGACTCCATGTCCCGGATCGGGGATTTCGCGTATTTCTCGGCGATACCATCCCAGAATTTGGTTGTGGCGGTCATGTCGGCTCTCCTTTGAGCGCAAGGTAGTGATACGCGTTTCAAAGGTGAATTGCCGAAATTCGCAGAATCTTTATACATTCATGCATGGATGATCCGCGCAAATTCGACTGGAACCATATCCGCGCCTTTCTGGCCACGGCCGAGACCGGCTCGCTTTCGGCGGCGGCACGACGATTGGACCAGACACAACCGACCCTCAGCCGCCAGATCGCCGCGCTTGAATCCGACCTGGGCGTGATGCTGTTCGAACGGGTCGGCCGGTCACTTCAGATCACCACCGCCGGGATCGAGCTGTTGGAGCACACACGGACCATGGGCGCAGCTGCAGATCGCATTGCGCTGGCGGCGTCCGGTCAGGCGCAGTCGATCGAGGGGCAGGTGCGGATCACCGCAAGCGACGTGATGTCGGCCTATATCTTGCCGGATCTGCTGCGCAAGATCCGCGCGCAGGCTCCGAAACTGCGGATCGACGTGATCGCCGCGAACGACATCCGCGATCTGATGCGGCGCGAGGCGGATATCGCCATCCGCCATGTCCGCCCCGACCAGCCAGACCTGATCGCAAAACTGGTGCAAGAGGCTGACGGGCATTTCTATGCCGCCTCCGCCTACCTGAACCGCGCTGGACGTCCCAAATCACTGTCAGACTTGTCCCGGCACGAGTTCATCAGTTTCGGCGACACAGCCCAGATGATCGCCTATTTCGAACCGATCGGCCTGCACCTCACGGAAGAAAACTTCCGGCTGGGGTCGCAGAACGGCATCGTCGCGTGGGAGTTTGCCCGGCAGGGCTTTGGCATCGCGCCCATGTCCGAGCCGGTGGGCAATGCCACGCCGGGTATGGAGCGTGTGCTTCCCGACATGGAGCCGCTGCGGTTCCCGATCTGGCTGACCACCCATCGCGAACTGCATACCAGCCGCCGCATCCGGCTGGTCTTTGACCTGCTGGCGGAGTTCTTCGCAAAATGAAACACGCGCGCCGCAGGCGCGCGTGTCACTTCGGGTTCACGCCACCTCAGCCGCGCAGAACGCCGCCGGTGGCCTTGGTGACCTTGGCGATGATCTTTTCCGCCACCGTCTCGATGTCTTTTTCCTTCAGAGTCTTTTCCGTCGGCTGCAGACGCACGGTGATGGCCAGAGATTTCTTGCCCTCACCCAAGCTGCCGCCGATGAACTCATCGAACACGCGCACCTCTTCGATCAGCGCCTTGTCGGCTCCGGCAGCGGCATTCACAAGCGTCAGCGCCTCGACATCGGCATCGACGACAAAGGCAAAGTCACGCTCGACCGCCTGCAGGTCGCGCAGTTCCAGCGCCGAGCGGGTGGTGCCGGATTTGCGCGGCAGCGGCACCTCGTCCGGCCAGATGGTGAAGGCCACGGCCGGACCCTTGATGTCCAGCTGCTGCAGCACGCGCGGATGAAGTTCGCCGAACACGCCCAGCGCCTTTTTGGGGCCCAGGCAGATCTTGCCGTGGCGGCCCGGATGCCACCAGGCGTCGCCATCACGCAGGATCTGCACCTTGGCCGGGGCACCGATGGCGGCCAGCACAGCCTCGGCATCGGCCTTGGCATCGAAAACATCGACCGCGCGGGTGGTGCCATGCACATCCTTGGGTCCGGTCCGTCCGACCAGAAGGCCCGCGATCTGGGTGCGTTCCTCGCCGGGTTCACCGCCGAAAAAGACGGGGCCGACCTCGAACAAGGCCAAATCGGCAAAGCCACGCGCCTGGTTGCGGGCCGCGGCCTGCAGCAGGCCGGGCAGCAGGTCCGGGCGCATGTGGCTCATTTCGGACGAGATCGGGTTTTCCAGCATTGTCGCGTCATCGCCGCCGCCGAACAGCGCGGCCGAGGCCCTATCGATGAAGGTATAGCTGACGCATTCATTGTACCCCAGCGCCGCGCAAGTGCGCCGCGCCATCGACTGACGCCGCTGGGCCGGAGTCATCACCGGCTTGGGAATACCGTCCGTGACGCGCAGCAGCGGCTTGCACTGCAGCTTGGTCAGCGAAGCGATGCGGGCAACCTCCTCGACCAGATCGGCCTCGCCTTGGATGTCGGGGCGCCAACTGGGCACATGGGCCATATCGCCTTCCAGCCGGAAGCCCAGCCGCGTCAGGGTCTGGCGCTGCTCGCTTTCGGGGATGTCCATGCCCACCAGCGACTGCACCCGCGCCGCATCCAGCCGATAGGCGCGCGAATGGTCCGGCGCCTTGCCGGCCTCGACCACCTTCGAAACCTCGCCGCCGCAGATATCCAGGATCATCTGGGTCGCGTGCTCCAACCCTTCCAGCGTGTATGCCGGATCGACCCCGCGTTCGAACCGGTACCGCGCGTCCGAGTTGATCTTGAGCGCGCGCCCCGCCAGCGCGATCTGGACATGATCCCAGAAGGCGCTTTCCAGGAACACGTTCACCGTGTCTTCGGTACAGCCGGTCTCTTGCCCGCCCATGATGCCGGCGATGGATTCCGGGCCGTTGTCGTCGGAAATCACCATCATGCCGGGCTGCAGCGTGTATTCCTTTTCGTCCAGCGCCACCAGTTTCTCACCGCCCTTGGCCCGGTGCACCCGCAGGTTGCCCTTGACCTTGTCGGCGTCAAAGACGTGCAGCGGGCGGTTGCTGTCGAAGGTCATGTAGTTGGTGATGTCCACCAAGGCCGAGATCGGACGCAGGCCGATCGCCTTCAGCTGATCCTGCAGCCATTGCGGGCTGGGGCCGTTCTTGACGCCGCGGATCAGGCGGCCGGTGAAATGCGGGCAGCCATCCAGCGTGTCGTCTTCGATCGTCACCTTGATCGGGCTTTCGAAATCCCCCGGCACCGGGGCATAGTCGCGCTGCTTCAACTTGCCCAGACCCCGCGCCGCCAGATCGCGCGCGATGCCCGCAACGCCCAGCGCATCGGGGCGGTTGGGGGTGATGGCGATCTCGATCACCGGGTCGATCTTGGCGGGGTCGTTCTCGGCCAGCCAGTCGACGAACCGCTGGCCTACCTCGCCCGAGGGCAGCTCGATGATGCCGTCGTGCTCGTCCGACAGTTCCAGCTCGCGCTCGGACGCCATCATGCCAAAGCTTTCGACGCCGCGGATCTTGCCGACGCTGATGGTGGTGTCGAGGCCGGGGATGTAGGTGCCCGGCTTGCAGACCACGACGGTAATGCCCTCGCGCGCGTTGGGCGCACCGCAGATGATCTGCAACTCGCCCTCGTCGGTGTCCACCTTGCAGACGCGCAGCTTGTCGGCATCGGGGTGTTTCTCGGCATGTTTCACATAGCCCAGGGTAAAATCCTTGAGCTTGTCGGCCGGGTTGATGACCTCTTCGACCTCGAGCCCGAGATCGGTCAGCGCCTCGGCGATTTCGTCAACCGAGGCGTCGGTGTCCAGGTGGTCTTTCAGCCAGGAGAGGGTGAATTTCATTGCACGCGGCCTTTTTTGGCAAACATCCAGTCGGCACAGGCAATGGCAAAGAATGGGCCAAGGTGCAAGCCTTGGGCGGGGTGGATGGGCCAACCTGTGCGCTTTGCGCCAAGCCGCGCCATCGCCAGACCGCAGGGTGGCGATCCTCGGGCTGTGGTGGGCAGTTCATGCCGGCCAGGTCCATGTGACGTTCAAACGGTGTGCTGGCGGAGAAAAATCGCCAGCCCGTGCGGGCGGTCTGGCGATGGCGCGGCGGCCTATCGGCCTTTGCTCCGCGCCGTATTCAACTCGCGTGTCACTTGCCAATCCCCAGACTAAACAACACCAAAGCTATAGTGACCCCCACGGCGACCAGGAGGAGATACTTACTACAAAAAGCCCCCAAGATCCCCAGAAAGGAAAAACTCTCATTTTTCTGTGGTTTCTGGTTGACCTCCAACGTAGAGCGAAGGCTTTGAAGGTATTTGTGTCCTGCGCTGGTCAATCGAACGCTCGTCCAAGCTCCACTCAACAGAAGCTCAGAGGTGATATATCCCTTTTCTTTCAAAGCCTGCATTTCAATCTGAACCTTTCGCCCAAAACGTGCTGGGTCTGAGCGATCAAATTCGTCCGGCCACTGCAATTCTGAGAGGATGTCCGGCACCAAAATGCAAGCGCCTCCCGGCGGGCTATCGGGTGACGAGTTCCATTCGTCAATGAATTCGAGAAGTTGTAGTTCGATCGAACCACTCACCTACTCAAACCACCATGCAGGTTCGGCATATCCAGCGCCGCAAACCCATAATGCCGCAGCCAGCGCAGATCGCTGTCAAAGAACGCCCGCAGATCCGGGATGCCGTATTTCAGCATCGCCAGACGGTCGATGCCGATGCCGAAGGCAAAGCCCTGATAGACCTCGGGGTCGATCCCGCCTGCGGCGATCACCTTGGGGTGGACCATGCCCGAGCCCAGAATCTCCATCCAGTCGTCGCCCTCGCCGATCTTCAGTTGGCCGCCTTCCCAGGAACAGCGGATATCGACCTCGGCCGAGGGTTCTGTGAACGGGAAATGCGAGGCGCGGAAGCGCAGTTCGACGTCGTCAACCTCGAAGAACGCCTTGACGAATTCCTCCAGAACCCATTTCAGGTTCGCCATCGAGATGTCCTTGTCGATGGCCAGACCTTCGACCTGATGGAACATCGGCGTGTGGGTCTGGTCATAGTCGGCGCGGTACACGCCGCCCGGACAGATGACGCGGATCGGAGCGCCCTGCTTCTCCATCGAGCGGATCTGCACCGGCGAGGTATGGGTGCGCAGCACATGCGGCGGGCGATTGTCGCCCGGCGCGCGGTGCATGTAGAACGTGTCCATCTCGGCCCGCGCCGGGTGGTGGCCAGGGATGTTCAGGGCGTCGAAATTGTGCCAGTCTGTCTCGATCCGGGGGCCTTCGGCGACGGAAAAGCCAAGCTCGGCAAAGATCGCGGTCAGTTCCTCGGTGGCCTGGCTGACCGGGTGGATCGAGCCCTGGCGGCGCGGGCGCGCGGGCAACGTCACGTCCAGCCACTCGGTCCGCAGACGTTCATCCAGCGCGGCATCGGCCAATGCGGCCTTCTTGGCGGCCAGCGCCGCGTTGATCTCGTCCTTCAGCGCGTTCAGCGCGGGGCCGGCGACCTGGCGTTCCTCGGGCGTCATCTTGCCCAGTTCGCGCATCTTCAGCGCCACTTCGCCCTTTTTGCCCACCGCGGCCACGCGGATCGCTTCCAGCGTGCTTTCGTCGCCTGCGTCAGCGATCTGACCCAGGTATTTTGCCTTAAGATCGTCCATGACGGTCCCCTGAATTCTGTTGCTGTCCTGCTATCACAGCAGCGCGCGAAAGCAAGAGGGCCGGGCCGCGCGATCAGGTCGCGCGCAGAACCGCTGCCTGTCGATCACACCGGACCGGGCGGATCGTGGGGCCATAGCCCTGCGGATGGGTCCGAAGTTCGGGGAACAGCGCAAACAGTTCGCGTGCGGCCTCCTGTTCCAGCCCCAAGAGCGCCTCCTGCCCCGGAAAGAAGCTCTCGGACACAAGACCCGAAGTGGTGACCAGCTGGTGCCGGTCGAAGAACAGGTGGACATAGCGGACGATGTCGCAGGGCTGCACGGTGACTGTATCGCCGTTGACCAGCGACTTGGCCGGAACCAGAACCTCATCCTCGCCGAACAGAAGCTGGGCTTGCCAGCCGCCGAAAAGAATGCGGTGCTGGGGCGAGACCAGAATGTCTGTCGTGGCGCCCAGAACACCCGCGCGGATGCGCACCGGCGCGAACCGGCCGACACCGCGCACCGTGCGGCCACCGATCCAACGCACCCGGCAGGGGCCGTCATCGACGGTCAGGACCGTGTCGCCGGGCTGCAGCGTCTCGATCCGGCGGGGCCGCTCGGGGGTATCCACCAAGGTTCCTGCCGTGAAACAGGCGGCCCCGGTATCCCCGGGCGATAAGGGGCCATATGTCAGCGTGTCAGGATCGGGCTGGTTGAACTGCAGGGTCGTCGTGGTCTGGTTCGGCCCGACCAGCACCAGCAGGTTGACCGAGGTTTCCCCGGCCGCCAGCCCATCGACCGCGACGATGTTCTGCGTGCCGCCACCGATGTCGTAGAAATCGATCACCTCACCCGTGGCGGTGTTGGTCAGCGCATAGGCTTCGTAATTGTTGGGGCCGCCGCCATTCGGGTCGGTCAAGAGGATCGGGAAATCATCGGCCGAGATGACATAGACGATCTCGTTGTTGTCCGGGTCCACGGTGACTTGAATGGCCGGATCGTCCAGCGGAATTTCGATCCCGACCTGCCCGTTGGCCTGATAGAAGGACACGGTGAAATCCGCCGGGTCTTCGTCCGGGCGAAGTGACACCTCCAGGAACTCGGACACGCCCGAACTCGCGGCATAGGCATTGGAATAGTGCAGCTCACTGATACGCGCCATGTCAGTACCACGCTCGGAAAACCTGACCCGAATATATCGCGCAAACGCCGCCGCCGAACAAGGCGCGATGCGGGAAAGTGGCTAACAGGCCCCTAATTGCAACAGGTCGCGGTCAGTAGCTGTATTCGGGGTAGATCCGCGTCAGATCGCCCTGCCAGTCGCCGTGGTAATGCTCGAGCAGTTCGTCGGCCGGTACTTTGCCGGACTGGATGCTTTCCTTCAGCGCGTTCAGGAAATGCGTCTCGTCCGGGACAAGCCCACCCGCACCCGGCCGCGCCCGCGCCTTCAGGCCGGACTCGGCAATGGCCAACATCTCGCGCGCCAGATCGTGCATGTCGATGCCGCCGACCTGCGCCTGCAGCCCGTCCCGGGCCGCGGCCACGCGCAGCCCCTCGCGGGTTTCGGCGTCCCAGCCCTTGACCAGATCCCATGCGGCATCCAGCGCGGACTGGTCATAGGTCAGCCCCACCCAGAAGGCGGGCAGCGCGCACAGGCGGCGCCACGGGCCGCCGTCAGCCCCGCGCATTTCCATGAATTTCTTGATCCGCGCCTCGGGGAAGGCGGTGGTCAGGTGGTCGGCCCAATCCGATAGCGTCGGCGTCTCGCCCGGCAGCGCGGGCAGCTTGCCCTGCAGGAAATCGCGGAACGACAGGCCCAGCGCGTCGATATACTTGCCGTCGCGATAGACGAAATACATCGGCACATCCAAGGCATATTCTACGTAGCGCTCGAACCCGAAGCCGTCCTCGAACACGAAAGGCAACATGCCGGTGCGCGCGTCATCCAAATGCCGCCAGATGTAACTGCGCCAGCTTTTGTGGCCATTGGGCTTGCCCTCGAAGAAGGGCGAGTTGGCAAACAGCGCGGTCGCCACCGGCTGCAGGGCCAGCGCCACGCGCAGCTTCTGCACCATGTCCGCCTCGGAGCCGAAATCGATGTTGACCTGAACCGTGCAGGTCCGGCGCATCATGGCGCGGCCCATGTCGCCGACCTTTTCCATGTAGTCGTTCATCAGGACATACCGGCCCTTGGGCATCAGCGGCATGTCCTCGTGCTTCCAGATCGGTGCGGCGCCCAGCCCGATGAAGCCCACGCCGATCTTGTCGGCGATGTCCTTCACGTCACGCAGATGCGCGTTCACCTCGTCGCAGGTCTCGTGGATGGTCTCAAGTGGCGCGCCCGACAGTTCCAGCTGCCCGCCCGGTTCCAGCGAGACATTGGCCCCGTCCTTTTCCAGCCCGATCAGCTTGCCCGCCTCTTCCACCGGGGTCCAGCCATGCCCATCGCGCAGCCCCTCCAGCACCGCCAGGATCGAGCGTTCGCCTTCATAGGGCAGCGGCTTCAGCGTGTCCTTGCAATAGCCGAATTTCTCGTGCTCGGTCCCGATGCGCCATTCGCTTTTGGGTTTGCAGCCATCGGCCAGGTATTCGGCCAGTTGTTCGTGGCGTTCGATCGGCCCGCCGCCGGACTGAGGGATGGACATGAACCGTGCTCCGATCCTGATGTGTCGAGTCGTGGGGGTCAGTGGTGGTCGCAATCTCCCCCGGTGTCAATGCATCCTCAGTTCAATCGGATGTGTGCCGGACGCGAGGGGTGGCGTTCCCAGATCACCACCGGATGCGACGCCCCGGCCCTCAGTTCCGACAGCATCCGCTCGGTCCGCAGCCCCGGCAGGGCCGAGAACACGTCGAACAGCGCCTCGGCCCCCTCGGCATTCACGGGAATGTGAAGCGGCGGCTGGCCGGGCTGCTGCAGCACCCAATGCGCGGGGCTGGCGGTGGGGTCCAGCGTCAGGCTCTCGATTTCGCGGGTGGCGACGATGCCGCCGTCCAACGGCCCCAGATAGGCAATCTGCCCTTCATCCACAGACACCAGGCCCGGCCCCCCCGCGCCCAGCCGGAACCGCGCGCGCTGTATGCCGATCACGGCCAGCGCGACCGAGACCACCACAAGCACCCAGCCCAACCAGCCCAGCAACCCGCCCGGACCGCCGATCCAGCTGAGGCCAAGGATCAGAACGAACCCGGCGGCCAGCACCTCGCGCCAGCGCCACAGGGCCAGTTTGGCTTCGGGTCGGATAAAACTCATGACGCGGCCTCCATCTGATCGCTGAACAGGACCAGTGAAAAGGTCCCGGCAGGGGCAAACCCAATCGCAACATAAGCACGCGCGGCGGCTTTTGAAGCCAAAAACAACACGGCCCTTCGGACGTCAGCGGGTTCGCGTAGCCGCGCCGGGCGCCGCATCAGGACCAATCCCCCAGCGACTGCTGCCAAAGGGTCATCGCGGCCACCGCCGCCGTATCGGCCCGCAGGATTCGCGGCCCCAGGCTGACCACATGCGTGAACGGCAGATCCTTCAGCCGCTGGCGCTCGGCATCGGAGAACCCGCCCTCGGGGCCGATCAGGATGGCCCAGGGCCGACCCTTGTCCTGCGCGGCCAGGCGCAGGGCCGACCCGGCCTCGGCCTCGTCGCAGAACATCAGCTGGCGGCCGTCGGGCCAGTTGTCCAACAGCTTGTCCAGCCGCTGCAGGTCGCAGACCTCGGGCACGAAGGTGCCGCCGCATTGCTCGGCCGCCTCGACCGCGTGGGCCTGCAGACGGTCCTGGCGGATGCGTTCGGAATTGGTGAAGGCGGTCTGGACCGGCATGATCTTCGCGGCCCCCATCTCGGCCGCCTTTTCGACGATGAAATCGGTGCGCGCCTTCTTGATCGGAGCAAACAGCAGCCACAGGTCCGGCGGCAGTTGCAGTGGTCGGGTCTGTTCAAGACTGCTCAGAACGCCGCCGCGTTTGCCCGCCTCGGCCACCTGCGCCAGCCACTCGCCATCGCGGCCGTTGAACAGGGCCACCTGCCCGCCCACGGCCAGACGCATCACGCCAAACAGGTAATGGGCCTGCTCGCGCGTCAAAGGAACCGATTGCCCCGCACCCAAAGGGTGATCTACATACAGCCTGATCTTCGCACTCATGAGACCCTACATATGCAAGGCAATGCCCCAACACCAGACGGTCAGGTCGCCGACGCCGTTACCGGCAACTGGGTCGATACCCGCGCCCCGGCCTTTGCCCGCCCCTATCTGCGGCTGTCGCGCGCGGACCGGCCGATCGGGACGTGGCTGCTGCTGATACCGTGCTGGTGGGGCCTGGCGCTGGCGATCCTGCATGACGGTCAGCCGCGGTGGGGCGACCTGTGGATTGCCGCGGGGTGCGCGGCCGGGGCCTTTCTGATGCGTGGCGCGGGTTGCACCTGGAACGACATCACCGACCGCAAGTTCGACGCACAGGTCGCCCGCACGCGCTCGCGGCCCATCCCCTCGGGTCAGGTCAGCGTGCGGCAGGCCGTGATCTGGATGGGCATCCAGTGCCTTCTGGCGCTCGCGATCCTGCTGACCTTCAACCAGGCGGCCATCGCGATGGGCGTCCTGTCGCTGCTGCCGGTGACGATCTATCCTTATGCCAAGCGCTTCACGTGGTGGCCGCAGGTATTTCTGGGGCTGGCCTTCAACTGGGGCGCCCTGCTGGCCTGGGCGGCGCATCGCGGTACGGTCGAATGGCCCGCGATCCTGCTGTACCTGTCCGGCATCGCCTGGACGCTGTTCTACGACACGATCTATGCCCACCAGGACGCCGAGGATGACGAGCTGATCGGCATCAAGTCCACCGCGCGCCTGTTCGGGACCGACACCGCGAAATGGCTGAAGTATTTCCTTGTGGCGACCGTGGCGCTGATGGGGCTGGCCATCGTCGAGGCCGCCCTGCCCGATGCCAGTTTCCTGGCACTGGTCGTGGCCATCGGCGGGCCGTGGGCGATGGGGTGGCACATGGCGTGGCAACTGCGCGGGCTGGACATCGAAGACAACGCGAAACTGTTGCAACTGTTTCGCGCCAACCGGGATACCGGCCTGATTCCGCTCATCTTCCTTTGCGTCGCATTGCTGCTGTGATTGCACCGCTGTACCGCAGCCTGTAAAACCCGACCTCAATCGCCCGAGAAGATCGAAGCCCGTCCATGCGCCTGCCCTACTTCCTGACATCAGCCGTGGTCTTTGCCCTGTCGGCCGCCCTCTGCCTGCTGGCCGCCAGTTTCGCCGTGACCCGGGTCGAGGAAGACTCGGAATTAGCCGTACGCAGGGCGCTGAGCCTGCAAGGTCACGAATGGGCTGAGGTCGAGGCCGACGGGCTGCGCGTCGTTCTGACCGGCACGGCGCCCGACGAGGCCACCCGCTTTGCCGCACTGACCGCCGCAGGGTCCGAGGTGGATACTTCGCGCGTCATCGACGAGATGGACGTGGCGCCCACCGCCGACCTCGCGCCGCCGCGCTTCTCGGCCGAAATCCTGCGCAATGACAGCGGCATTTCGGTGATCGGCCTGATCCCGGCCAGCGTGGACCGAAACGCATTGGTGCAGCGGCTGCAAAGGCTGGACACAAGCGTTTCGGTATCGGACCTGATGGAAACCGCCGACTACCCCAAACCCAAAGGCTGGGATGCCGCCATCGACTATGCCGTGCTAGCCCTGTCGAGGCTCCCGCGGGCCAAGATCTCGGCCAGCCCCGAACTGGTCAAGATCACGGCCATTGCCAACAGCCGGAAAGAAAAGGAAACGCTGGAACAGGAACTGACCCGCGCCGCGCCGCCCGGCCTGCGCATCGGGCTGGCGATCTCGGCGCCGCGTCCGGTAATCACGCCGTTTACCCTGCGCTATCTGGTCACGGACGAGGGCGGGCGGTTCGATGCCTGTTCGGCGCAGGATGAACAGGCCCGCGATGCCATCATCGCCGCCGCGCAACAGGCCGGGCTGACCGGGCCCTATTCCTGTACGATCGGGCTGGGCGTGCCTTCACCCCGTTGGGCCACCGCCGCCGCGCTGAGCATCAAGGCGCTGGCCGAAATCGGGCGCGGCTCGGTGACGCTGTCGGATGCCGACATCTCGTTGATCGCCGAACCCAGCACCGATCCGGCCTTGTTCGAGAGGGTCGTGGGCGAATTGGAAAACGCCCTGCCCGAGGTTTTCGCCCTGCATGCAGTGCTGCAGAAACCCGAAACCGACAAGCAGGACGGCCCGGTCGAATTCACCGCGACGCGCAGCCCGGAAGGCTTGGTGCAGCTGCGCGGGCGCCTTGGTGACGAACTGCAACGCGAGATGATCGACAGCTATGCCCGCGCTGCGTTCGGATCCGACGTGGTTCATGCCGCCGCCCGCGTTGTCGACGGCCTGCCCCAATCCTGGCCCGTACGGGTCCTGGCCGGGCTTGAAGCCCTGTCCTGGCTGAACAATGGCGTTCTTACAGTAACGCCAGACACGGTGGCGATTTCCGGTATGAGCCATGATGAGACTACACGGGCCCAGATCGCCGGCCTGCTGTCCGAGAAACTGGGCGAAGGGCAGGATTTCGACCTGTCGATCACTTATGAACCTGCCCCCGAGCCCGAAGACGCCCTGCCCGACCCCGAGGACTGCATCGCCCGCATCGCCCAGGTCCAGTCCGAGCGAAAGATCACATTCGAGCCGGGCTCGGCCACGGTCTCTGCCGACTCACGCGACAGTTTGAACAGGATCGCCGACATCCTGCGCGAATGCGGACCGATCAGAATGGAAATCCAAGGCCACACCGACAGTCAGGGCCGCGAGGAAATGAACCAGACTCTCAGCCAGTCACGCGCACAGTCCATTCTGAACGAATTGCGCGCCCGGCGGGTGCCGACCTCAAGCTTTTCGGCCGTGGGGTACGGTGAAGCCCAGCCGATCGCAGACAACGGAACCGAAGAAGGCCGCGAAGAGAACCGCCGGATCGAGTTTCTCCTGATCAGGCCCGAACCGGTCGCCCCCGAGGAAACCGGGCTCGAGGCGCTGGAAACTCCGGCCGGGGCGGAAGCAACCGAGCAAGCGCAAGACAACGCACAAGAAAACGTGTCCGACACGGATGCGGAGGACCAGTGACTTGAACAGAACCGAATTCATCATCGCCACCGCCCTGATCCTGTTCGCAGCCTTCTGCATGGGCTGGTTCGCGAACTGGCTGGTGCATCGTCTGACCCGGGTCCGGCAGAGCGACGTGGCTGATCTGGACCGCATGAGCCAGGAGTTGCACGAGGCCGAAGAAGCGCGCGATCAGGCCATCACCTATCTGCAGCAGCGCGAGGCGGAACTGACCAACCAACTGACCCAGACCGAGGCCGAGCTGGCCGCGGCCATGGACGGGCTGCGCGCCGCACGTGAGGAAGCCGAGGAATTGCGCGGCCGGATCAACAACGCCGACTGAGCGCCTACCAGCGCGACAGAGCGTCCTCGTCCTCGTCCTTGGCGGCAACCCAATCGGCCCCGGATGCAGTGATTTCCTTCTTCCAGAACGGGGCGCGGGATTTCAGGTAATCCATCAGGTATTCAGCGGCCTCGAACGCATCCTTGCGGTGCGGGGCTGCCGTTGCGACCATCATGATCCGGTCGCCCGGAGCCAGCCGCCCATGGCGATGGATCACCAGCACATCACCCAGCGACCACCGGTTTTTGGCTTCCTCGGCGATCTTGGCGATGGCGCGTTCGGTCATCCCGGGATAGTGCTCGATCTCCATGCAGGCCAGATCGGTCTGCGCCAGATCACGCACGACGCCGGTAAAGGTGACGATGGCGCCATTCGCCGTGTCACCCGCGGCAAAGGCATTGGCCTCGGCCCCCAGATCGAAAGGCTCTTGCTGGACGGAAATCCGCATCGCCCTACCCGCCGGTCATGGGTGGGAAAAAGGCCACTTCGCGGACACCGGCCAGGGGCGCGTCGAAATCCGACAATTCCTGATCCAGCGCAACCCTCAGGGCCGACAGGTCGGCAAACGCCGCCGCATAGCGGTCTTCGCGGGCGCTGAGTTCCGCCACCAGATCGGACACCGTGGCGGCGCTGGTTTCGACCTTTTCCTTCGGCACGCCGATCCGCTCGCGGACCCAAGCGAAATACAAGACATCCATGCGTCAGCCCTCCTTCAAATGGGGCATGGCTTTACGTAGGTAGTCGTAGCCGGTGATCAATGTCAGCGTCGCCGCGACCCACAACAGCCACAACCCGATGCGGCCCGACCAGAACATGCCATCCAGCTTCCATTGCAGACCCGAGATGTCCTCGACCTGGCCCGACAGGATCTGGTCGATCAGGTCGGTATCCATGCCATAGGTAGACATGACGAAATAGTGCTCGAAAATGCCTTGCGAAAACAGCACGGCGATCGCCACCATCTGCGCGGTCGTCTTCCATTTGGCCAGCTTGGTGACCTTGAGAGTTCCGGCCACGTCGCCCAAATACTCACGCAGGCCCGAGACGAAGACCTCGCGGAACAGGATCACGGTGGCGGGCAGCACCAGCCAGGGCGTCCAGTGCTCGGTCGAATAGCCCACCAGGATCATTAGCGCGATCACCACCATCGCCTTGTCGGCGATCGGGTCCAGCATCGCGCCCATCTTGGTTTCCTGCTTCCACGCGCGCGCCAGATAGCCGTCGAACCAATCGGTTATGGCCGCCGACAGGAACAGGATCAGTGCGAACCAATCGGCATAGGGCCGCGTGAAATACAGAAACATCACCGCCAGGCCGGGCGCGGCCAGAAGGCGCAGCAAAGTCAGAATATTCGGCAGGTTCCACTTCATGCGCCGGACCCTACAACCATGGCCGGGAACAGAAAAGACGGCATGACAAAAAACTGCCAAGTACGCAGGTGTTTGGGTCACGGCAGATCATTCCGTCGCAGGCCGCCGATCGATGACCGTTTCCCCCTTGGCGCGGCGCGAAGAACGGGTCAGGTTGCGCGGGTATCGGCAGCCAGGAAAGATCCGCCCCGTGACCTCACATATCAGAACCGATGCGCGCGCCAACCTGACCGGCAGCGCCTGGATGATCGCGGCCATGGCTGGGTTCGCCCTGGAGGACGCGCTGTTGAAAAGTACAGCCAAAGTGCTGCCCATCTGGCAGGTTCTGGTGCTGTTCGGGCTGGGCGGGGCGCTGATTTTCGCCGGGTTCGCGTTGCTACAGGGGCGGCGGTTGCTGCACCCCGATGTCCTGTCCAAGCCGATGAAGATCCGAGTGCTGTTCGAAGTCTTCGGTCGCCTGTTCTATGTGTTGGCCATCGCCCTGACGCCGCTGTCCTCGGCCACGGTGATCCTGCAGGCCACGCCGCTGGTCGTGGTGGCGGGTGCCGCGTTGTTCTTCGGGGAAACCGTCGGCTGGCGACGCTGGAGCGCCATCATGGTCGGACTGATCGGAGTGGTGATCATCATCCAGCCAACCGGAGACAGTTTCTCGGCCCTGTCCATTCTTGCGGTGCTGGGAATGCTGGGCTTTGCCGGCCGCGATCTGGCCAGCCGCGCCGCCCCTGCCACGCTGGGGACCACCGTTCTTGGGTTTTACGGCTTTCTGTCAATTGTCGTTGCCGGTGGTCTGTACCTGGTTTTCGAGGGCGCCGCCGCGGTGCCGGTGGACGCCCAAACCGCCCTGCATCTGACCGGAGCCGTGGTGATGGGGGCGGTGGCCTATGCTTCGCTAATGCTGGCCATGCGGACGGGTGAAGTGTCGGCCGTGACCCCGTTTCGCTATACCCGCCTTCTTTTCGGGATCGGGCTGGGCGTGCTGATCTTTGACGAACGTCTGGACCAGGCCATGTGGCTGGGCAGCGCGCTGATCGTGGCCTCGGGGCTGTACATTCTGTGGCGCGGGCGCCAGCGGAATCAGCCTTTTTCGTGAAAGAAATCATAGACCTTCTGCGCCAGACCGGCCGAGATCCCGTCCACCGCCTTCAGATCCGCCAGATTGGCGCGGCTGACCGCCTTGGCGCTGCCGAAATGCGCCAGCAGTGCGCGTTTACGGGCCGCGCCCACGCCCGGGATTTCATCGAGCGGCGTCGCTCCCATCGCCTTGGCGCGTTTGGCGCGATGGGTGCCGATGGCAAAGCGGTGCGCCTCGTCCCGTAGCCGCTGAATGAAATACAGAACCGGGTCGTTGCGCTTCAGGGCAAAGGGGCGCTGGCCGATGCGGTGGAACTCTTCCTTGCCGTGGTCGCGATCGACGCCTTTGGCGACACCGACCATTGGGATGTCCTCGACCCCATGCGCCTGCATGATCTCGTGCACGGCGCTCACCTGCCCCGCACCCCCATCGATCAGCAACAGATCGGGCCACATGCCCTTGTCGCGGTCGGGGTCCTCTTTCAGCAGGCGGGTGAAGCGGCGGGTCAGCACCTCTTTCATCATGCCGAAATCGTCGCCCGGCGTCAGGTCGTCGCCGCGAATGTTGAACTTGCGATAGGCATTCTTGATGAACCCATCGGGACCGGCCACGATCATCGCACCCACCGCGTTGGTGCCTTGGATATGCGAGTTGTCATAGACCTCGATCCGGTTCGGCGGCGCGTCCAGATCAAAGGCCTCGGCCAGACCGCGCAGGAGCTTGGCCTGCGTCGCGCTTTCCGACATGCGGCGGGCCAGCGCCTCGCGCGCGTTGCGCAGCGCGCCAGAGACCAGCTCGAGCTTTTCGCCCCGCTGCGGCACCAATATCTCGACCTTGCGGCCGGCCTTTTCGGACAGGGCCTGCTGCATCAGGTCCGCGTTTTCGATCCCGTCCGACAGGATCAGTTGGCGCGGCGGTTCCTTGTTGTCGTAGAACTGACCCAGAAAGGCCTCCATCACCTCGGCCGAGGAGACGTCGGGCCCGACCCTTGGATAGAAATCGCGGTTGCCCCAGTTCTGGTTGGCACGGATGAAGAACACCTGAACGCAGGCCTGACCGCTGTCCATGTAGAGGCCGATCACATCCGCCTCGGCCACACCGCGTGGGTTGATGCCCTGCGCCGTCTGTACCTGCGTCAGCGCGCGGATCCGGTCGCGCAGGGCGGCGGCACGCTCGAACTCCATCGCGTCCGAGGCCTCCTGCATCTGCGCGGCTAGTTCCTCTTGGATACGGGTCGAGCGTCCGGACAGGAACCGCTCGGCGTCGCGCACGCTTTCGGCATAGTCGGCCTGCGAAATCATGCCCACGCACGGCCCCGAACAGCGCTTGATCTGATAGAGCAGGCAGGGCCGGGTGCGACTGTCGAACATCGAATCCGAACAGTTGCGCAGCAGAAACGCCTTCTGCAGCTGGTTCAGCGTGCGGTTCACCGCGCCCGCGCTGGCGAAGGGGCCGAAATAGGCGCCCTTTTCCTTCTTGGCCCCGCGATGTTTCTTGATCTGGGGAAACGGGTGGTCCTTGGCGACGAGTATGTTGGGAAAGCTTTTGTCGTCGCGCAGCAGCACGTTGTATTTGGGCTTGAGCTGCTTGATCAGGTTCTGCTCCAGCAGCAGCGCCTCGGTCTCGGTCCGGGTGGTCAGGAACATCATCGACGCGGTCGAGGCGATCATCCGCTCGATCCGGGGCGAATGTCCCGGTCGGGTGTAGTTCGACACCCGCGCTCGCAGGTTGCGCGCCTTGCCGACATACAGAACCCGGCTGTCCGCATCCAGCATCCGATAGACACCCGGCGAACTGTCCAACGTCTTCACATAGCGCTGGATGCAGGCGTAACCCGTGATTTCAGGATCAGCTTGAGATCTGTTGTCCGCGGTCATGCTCATCAGATACGATTCTCTGCCCGTGGCTGCAATCTTGCGCGCCCCAGATCAAGAGAAAACAAATCCACGATTCCTGTGGATAACTGTGCGGACAAGTTTCCCTGAACTGGAATTCTTCCTTGAATCCTTGCGTTTTCTCCGCCTTGCACAAAAAATAGGCGGAATATCAAGCTATTGTTTTTGCATGAAATTTTTTTGACCGGCGTACAAGTGCATGAAAAAAAAGGTCTTTTTGTAACGGACATGTAACACGATCGCGAGCGGTGCAAAACTTGCACCGGATTCACCTATTCTACGCCCAGAACGTCCGGCGTCCGCCAGCCCAGATGCTGCCCGCCGTCGACGCACAATAACTGCCCCGTGACCGCATGCGCATCGAGGAAATAGCCGAGCGCGGCAGTGATGTCCGACGGGTTTGCCCCCCGTTCCAGAATGGTGTTCCTGCGCTGCGCCTGAAAATGTTCGGGGCTTTGTCGGTGGCCCTGCAAGGTCGGACCCGGCCCGATCGCATTGACGCGGATCGTCGGGGTCAGCGCCTGCGCCGCGGTGCGGGTCAGGGCCCACAACCCCATCTTGGCAATGGTGTATGACATGAATTCGGGCGTCAGCTTGCGCACCCGCATGTCGATCATGTTGACGACCAGACCAGTCGCCACCGGCTCGCCACTGTCGTCGATTGCGGGCTTGAGACCCTGCCGCGCCATGGCCTGTGTCAGCACGAAGGGGGCCCGCAGGTTGCTCTCCATGTGCCGGTCCCAACTTTGGCGCGTTGCGGTATGGATGTTGTCGTATTCAAAAATCGAGGCGTTGTTGACCAGGCAGGTGATCGGCCCGCCCAGCGCCTCGGCCGCGCGCGGCAACAGGGCCTCGACCTGGGACTCCTCCAGCAGATCGGCCTGCAAAGCAGTCGACTTGCGGCCCTGGGATTCGATCTGGGACACGACCTCGGACGCCGCCCCTTGCGAGGTCGCGTAATGTACGGCCACATCTATGCCACGTTGCGCAAGATAAAGCGCCATCGCCCGCCCCAGGCGGGCACCCGCACCGGTCACCAATGCTCGGGTCATACGCAGCCTCCCCAGGTCAGATCACGCCAGCAGCGCCACGAGATAGGCCGCATAAAGAAACGTCAAGACAAAGCCCCAGGTGCGGGTAATGTCGCGTTTGAAAAACACGAAGGGAACCAGCAGAAGCGACGCAGCCAGCATGACCCACAAGTCGAATCGCAGAAATTCGGGATCGACCGGGATGCGCCCGAACAGCGTAGCGATGCCGACGATGGCCAGCAGGTTGAACATGTTCGACCCAATCACGTTGCCCAGCGCAACATCCGCCTGCCGACGCAACGCCGCCATCACCGTCGTCGCGAGTTCCGGCAACGAGGTGCCGACGGCCACCAATGTCAGACCGATCACGGTTTCGCTGATACCATAGGTGCGGGCAATGATCGTGGCGTTGTCCACCAGCAGATGCGCCCCCATCGGCAGGCCGACCAGCCCCAGGATCAGGAACATCGCGACCTTCCAATAGGGCATGTCCGGGTCGGCCTCTTCCAGAAGCTCAATCTCTTCCTGCGCGGTGCAGGCGTTTCGATGAGCCCGCGCCTCGCGGAAGGCGTTCAGCAGTATCAGGGCCAGCCCCGCCAGCAGAATCGCGCCGCTGAACAGGGTGAACACGCCGCAGAAAGCAAGCCCGATGAAAAGAACCGAGGCCAGGATCATGTAGATGAAGTTCCTGCGGGTGTCGCATTCGCTGCTGTGGATGGTTGCCAACAGCGCCGGAATGCCCAGGACCAGCAGGATGTTGGCCGTGTTCGACCCCACCACATTGCCCAGCGCGATACCGGGCGCATGTTCCTGAACCGCCTTGATCGCGATCAGCAATTCGGGCGCCGAGGTACCGAAGGCCACGATCGTCAGGCTGACGATCAATGCCGGCACGCCCAGCCGCAGGCTGAGGTTCACCGCGCCACGCACCAGCGCGTCGCCCGCCAGCAAAAGGATCAACAGACCAAGGCCGGAAAGCAGCCACGCCGTCATCCACGGCCTCCTTTTTCACATGCACAGGGGCCTTTACCAATGCGGAACCGCCCGCACCGCGGGCATTTGGCCGAGCTCAGACGTCTCTGACCGGGAAAGCGCAGCTTGCCGAACATCGCCAGCACGCCCATCGCGATCAGGAAAAGAGTGACGGCCTTGATGATCATGTCACATGCCGAAACGCGCGAAGGCCGCGCGCTCCTCGAGCATAGCCAGCGCGTCTTGGGCCATTTCCGCCCCGAAACGCGACCAGATCGGCCTGCGCAGGCCATAGCGGCGGAACCGGACCTTGTCGCCGAACAGCTCCTGCATCTTGGGTTTCAGATGCGCGATGCCGTCGATCAGGCCCAGATCCTGCGCGCGCCGCGCCAGCCAGACCTCGCCGGTGAACAGATCGGCCGTTTCATCCAACCGATCGCCCCGGCGGGCTTTGACATGCGCGATGAAGTTGTGATGAATATCCTCGAGCAGCCGCTTCAGCCGCGCGACATCCTCGGGCTTTTCCGGGGCGAAAGGGTCCAGCATGGATTTCGACTGACCCGCCGTATGTACGCGCCGCTCGATGCCCTGACGCGCGATGAAGACATGCGCACCGAACCCCGAGGAAATCACCCCGATCGACCCCAGAACCGAGCTGTCGTCGGCCCAGATCCGGTCGGCCGAGGCCGCCAGCCAATAGCCGCCCGAGGCCGCCACGTCCTCGACGAAGGCATGCACGGGCACGTTCAGCTCGTCGGCGAGCCGACGGATTCGCGCGCCGATCAGAGAACTTTGCACCGGAGATCCGCCGGGCGAGTTGATCTCGAGCGCGACGGCGGCAGGCTTGCCCTTGCGGAATGCCTTTTCAAGAACCGGCGCCAGCACGGTATCGCTCATCGAGGCACGACCGGCCATGCCGATGGCGCCCGACAGACGGACCACGGCAACGACGGGGTGCTTTTTCAGAAACGGCAGGCTGAGTTTCATGGGTGCCGATGTAGAGTGCGCCCAACCCGTAAACAAGGGACCGGAACCGGCGGAAACGCGACGTGACTGAAATTCGCGGCCGTGATCGGCAAAAATGCAACGCCCTAGCTGCGGATGCGCCATCCGGTTTTGAAGATCCAGCCGATCACCGCAAGGCAGATGCCGGTAAAGGCAAGGATCGCCAGCAGGCTAAGCAGGATGGGCACGTCAGACAGCCCGTAGAACGACCAGCGAAAACCCGAAATCAAATAGACCACCGGATTGAACAGCGAGATCGTCTGCCACACCGGCGGCAGCATCGAGATCGAGTAGAACGTGCCGCCCAGAAAGATCAGCGGCGTCACCACCAGCTGCGGCACCAGCGACATCTGTTCGAAATTGCTGGCCCAGATACCCACGATGAAACCCAGCAGCGAAAAGCTGAGGCAGGACAGGATCAGGAAAGCGGCCATGGCAAAGGGGTGTTCAATGCGGATATCCACGAAGAAGGTCGCCGTGACCAGGATCACCAACCCCACGAACAGCGCCTTGGTGGCCGCCGCGCCGACATAGCCGATCACGATCTCGATGAAATTCACAGGGGCCGAAAGCAATTCATAGATCGTGCCCAGGAACTTGGGAAAATAGATGCCGAAGGACGCGTTCGAGATCGACAGCATCACCACCGACAGCATGATCAGCCCCGGCACGATGAAGGCGCCGTAGGATACGCCCTCGATCTCCTGGATCCGGCTGCCGATGGCGGTTCCGAACACCACGAAATAGAGCGAGGTGGACAGGACCGGCGACAGAAAGCTCTGCGCGAGGGTGCGGAAGAACCGGGCCATTTCGAACCGGTAGATGGCGGCGATGGCAGTCCAGTTCATGCGACGTCTCCGGACACGAGCGTGACGAATATCTCCTCGAGGCTCGATTGCCGGGTCTGCACGTCGCGAAGTATCAGCCCGGCCTCGGCCACGTCGTTCAACAGGGTGGTGATGCCGGTCCGTTCGGCATTGGTGTCATAGGTATAGATCAGCGCATCCCCCTGCCCGTTCAGCACCAGGTTGTGATGGGCCAATCTGTCGGGAATGGACGGGATCGTGCAGGTCAGCATGACCTCGATCTGCTTCTTGCCCATCTGCGCCATCAACGTCTTCTTGTCCTGAACCAGCAGCAGCTCACCCTTGTCGATCACGCCCACGCGGTCGGCGATGGCCTCCGCCTCTTCGATGTAGTGCGTGGTCAGGATGATGGTGACGCCGGCGGCCTTCAGCTCGTCGACGATGGCCCACATGTCCTTGCGCAGCTCGACATCCACGCCGGCAGTGGGTTCATCCAGAAACAACACTCGCGGCTCGTGCGCCAGCGCCTTGGCGATGAGCACCCGCCGCTTCATGCCGCCCGATAGTTCCT